>OZ244887.1:0-245000 GCA_965221415.1 Parvibaculaceae bacterium | reverse complement strand
CTTAAAGCCCGGACAAAAAGTGCGTCTGTTTCGCGAATGGCCCGCCGGCCAGAATACCGAAGAACACGCAGGGCGTTTTGCTGGCTTCGATTTTATTCCTGAGCCACGCCAACGCGTGATTGTGCGCCGCATGGGGCATATGCAATTCGATGTTATCAAACAAGACCGCCCGCTTATCACACGGCATTTTCTTGCCGATAATCTCGTCACCAGTTCGGTTTATGAAGCCGCACGCGGCAGCGGCATGTCGCCCAATCTGGTTGTCGAATTAATCCGATTATTTTCTTTCACCATTGATTTTCAACGCGACATTCGCGATGGCGACCATCTCGAAGTGCTTTACACACGCCGCTTTGATGAAAACAGTCAGCTAGCCGAAGAAGGCGATATCGTCTTTGCCGCCCTGACCAATCGCGGCAAACGATATGCTTATTGGCGCATGGCGCATGACGATGGCAGCTTCGGATTTTACGACGAGGCAGGCAATAGCGTACAGCGTTTGCTGATGAAAACACCCGTCGATGGGGCGCGCTTATCATCGCGCTTTGGTATGCGCCGCCATCCTATTTTGGGCTATACGCGATTGCATCGCGGGCTTGATTTTGCCGCGCCCAAAGGCACACCGATTTACGCCGCTGGCAATGGTACCATCACCGCCATCGGCACTTATGGCGATTATGGCAAATATATTCGCATCAAACATCGCAATGGATACGCCACCGCCTATGCACATATGAGTAAATTCGCCCGCCGCCTCAAAAAAGGCAGCCGCGTCACACAAGGGCAAATCATCGGCTATGTCGGGCGCACGGGTCTGGCGACCGGCCCGCATTTACATTACGAAGTGCTGCATTATAAAAAGCCGATTAATCCGCGCAATCTCGAAGTCCCGCCGCAGCGCAATCTGAACGCCTCGGCCAAGCGAAAACTCGCACAAACCCAAAACAGCGTGGCGCAAAAAGTCAGCGCGCTTGCTACCAGTGGCAATTCGCTGCAATCGCTACCGCGCCGCCGCGCAGCACTTAACCCTTAAGTTCTATTTATTCTGCTGAGGGTGCGGAGTCTTCTGATGAAGAAGATGCTTCCGCGTCGACACCGTTTGACTCATTATCTTCGCGCTTTTGGCGCAATGGGCCGCGACGACGTGAGGGCTTCGCAGATTTTTCGTTTTCTTTTTCGCTCTCAGCTGACTCGTTCGCGACGTTCAGCACCAAAGGCTCATTATTGTCGCTTGTATCGCTTTGTGGCGCATCGCCATTTACCACATTGCCATCTTTGGCGGCCTCATTGGGGGTGGCGGTGGGTTTATCCGCCTCGCTTGGAGGCGGCTGAAGGCTTAACATAATGCGATAATAATGCTCGGCATGTTGCTGATAGTTTTCCGCCATCACGCGGTCGCCCGATGACATAGCGTCGCGCGCGAGCGTCTGATATTTTTCATAGACCTGACTGGCGTTACCACGCACGCGCACATCAGGGCCATTGCTATCATAGCTGCGATTAACGGGATTTTGCTGGCGACGTCCGCGCCCACGAGACCGTTTCATTTTATATAATCCGTATCAATTCAAAGGGGCTCAATGCATAGCGAGCCGTTGCTGAAAGTTCTATTTTCCAATCTGGAAAGACCTGCGCGTTTTGACAATATCAAGCTTTGCAGGAAACTGTCTGAACCCCGTATATTTATTCTGGGCTTCAAAACCAAACGAAACCTAGCCGTTTGTGCGCTGTAATGCAAACCCCTTTTTTCGTTTTATGAAATATATTTTTACAATAGCTGCCCGCACACCACACGGTCGCGCCCTGCTAAATCTTGATGCACGCTGGTTTTGCCAAGCCCCGCCGCCGCCATTAAGCCAAGCACCGCGGCGGATTGCTGCGCGCCAATCTCAAAAATAAGCCACCCTGAAGGGTGCAGAAAATCTGCAATCTGCTGCATAATCGCGCGATATGCGTCAAGCCCATCCGTGCCACCATGCAAGGCCAAATACGGGTCATGCGCGGCGACAGCCTCATCTAGCGTGCGCATTTCGGCATCTGAAATATACGGCGGGTTGGCGATAATCATATCAAAACGCCCCTCAATGCGACTGAACCAATCGCTTTCGACAAACGCCGCGCGTGTGCCAATCCCCAGCGCAAGATGATTGTCATGCGCAACCTTTAGAGCATCGGGGCTGATATCAGCGCCGATGCCTTTCAGCATCGGTCTTTCTGCCATGAGGCTCAGCAGCAAGCAGCCCGACCCCGTTCCTAAATCCAGAATATCCATCGGCTGCCCATCGGGTAAACGCTGAAGCGCTTGCTCGATAAGTGCCTCGCTATCGGCGCGCGGGTCGAGCACATGCGCGTTGACGATAAACTCCTTTTTCCAAAACGCCCGCTTGCCGAGAATCTTCGATATTGGCTTATGGGTAAGACGCGCCGCTTTAAACGTCGCCAACTGGTCGGCTTGGGGTGTCGTCAAAACTTGCTCGCCCGATAAAGCCATCGCGGTCGGTTTGAGTCCTGCAACCGCTGCGAGCAAAATACGCGCATCCAAGGCGGGGGTCTCAATGCCTGCCGCCTTAAACGCCCGCGTCAAATCGCGCTGGGCTTCCGAGATTGTTTGTCGGTTACGCGTCATCAACCGTCGCAAGACGCTGCGCTTGGTCTTCGCGGATAAGCGCTTCGACCATTTCGTCGAGTTCATCACCGGCCAGAATTTTTTCGAGCTTATGCAAGGTCAGATTTATGCGATGGTCAGTGACGCGGCCTTGCGGAAAATTGTAAGTACGGATGCGTTCGGAACGGTCGCCACTGCCGACTTGCGATTTGCGATTGGCGGCGCGTTCGCTATCGGCGCGCTCGCGTTCGGCTTCGAACAGCCGCGCGCGCAAAACCTGCATCGCCTTGGCGCGGTTTTTGTGCTGCGATTTCTCGTCTTGCTGCGACACGGTAATGCCCGTTGGCAGATGCGTGATGCGCACCGCGCTATCGGTTGTGTTGACCGACTGACCGCCGGGGCCAGATGCGCGGAACACATCAACGCGCAAATCTTTTTCCTCAATTTTGACATCGACTTCTTCTGGTTCGGGCAGCACCGCCACCGTCGCGGCGGAGGTGTGAATGCGCCCGCCGCTTTCGGTTTCGGGGACGCGTTGGACGCGGTGGACGCCGCTTTCGAATTTCAAACGGGCGAACACCCCCTTGCCCCGAATAGCCATGACGACTTCTTTGTAGCCGCCTTTCTCGCCATCGGACTGGCTGATAATCTCGGACTTCCAGCCTTGTAAATCGGCATAGCGCACATACATGCGCAATAAATCACCCGCAAATAAAGCCGCCTCGTCGCCGCCCGTGCCAGCGCGTAACTCGACAATAACGTTCAATTCATCGGCGCTATCTTTGGGCAGCAGCAAAACCTCTAACGCGCGTTCCATGTCAGATAGCCGCGCCTGCACCCCGTCCAATTCCGACTGCGCCATCTCGGCCATTTCCGCATCATCGCCCGCGACCATGGTCAGCAAATCTTGGCACTCAGCGAGCGTCGCACGATAGGCACGCGTGGCCGTCGCAAGCGGGTCAATCTCAGCATATTCTTTTGACAATTCGACAAAACGGTCAGGTGCCACCGCGCCATTCATTTCGTCTTGCAAGGCTTCCGCACGCAGCAAAATCGCATCCAGACGCTCAACGGGCAACATGGGCTTTTCCCTCAACTTTTTCTTTGGCGATTTCCTTGGCTTTGTCCTCAACCAACGCAACTAAATGGTCGACCATTTCATTATGAGGTTTTTTGTGGTCGGGCTGGCCGGCCAGATAAACCATGCCATCCTCATTGCCACCGCCGGTAAAACCAATATCAGTCTCGCGTGCTTCGCCGGGGCCATTGACCACGCAGCCGATAATCGACAGCGTAATCGGCTCGGCAATATGCGCCAATCGCGTTTCCAATTCGCGCACGGTGTCGATGACATTAAACCCCTGACGCGCACAAGACGGACACGAAATAATCGTCACACCGCGATGGCGCAATCCCAAACTTTTCAGCATTTCAAAGCCAATCTTTACTTCATCAACGGGGTCAGATGATAGGGACACGCGGATGGTATCGCCAATGCCCGACCATAAAAGATTGCCCAAGCCAATCGACGACTTCACCGTGCCTGATATCAGCCCGCCAGCTTCGGTAATGCCGATATGCAACGGACAGTCGACCGCTTCGGCGAGTTGTTGATAGGCGGCAACAGACATAAAAACATCCGACGCTTTGACGCTGATTTTATAATCGTAAAAGTCATGCGCTTCGAGCAGGCCGACATGGTAAAGCGCGCTTTCGACCATCGCTTCGGGGCATGGCTCGCCATATTTATCGAGCAAATTCTTTTCCAACGACCCTGCATTAACGCCAATTCGGATGGCGCAGTTGTGCGCCCGTGCGGCGGCGATGACATCGGCAACGCGTGACGCATCGCCGATATTGCCCGGATTAATCCGCAAGCAGGCCGCGCCCGCCTCTGCCGCTTCAATCGCGCGTTTATAATGAAAATGGATATCGGCCACAATCGGCACAGATACCGCCGCGACGATTTCTTTCAAGGCTTTCGTCGAGGCTTCATCTGGGCATGATACGCGCACAATATCGACCCCTGCCGCTTCCAGCTGTTTGATTTGGGCGATAGTGGCCGCTGCGTCAGATGTCAGCGTATTGGTCATCGACTGCACCGCAATCGGCGCGTCGCCTCCGACGGGGATATCCCCCACCATAATCTGGCGCGAAACGCGCCGTTCAATATGTCGCCATGGTCGCAGCATCACTGCCTCGCTAGGGGTTGGTCGCTAAAATGGCACTACGCTCAATTTGACGGGCGGTCAGAATCTGGCCTCGGCGACCAACATTGGTGACGGTTTCATCATCGATGAAAAAGGCCAACGCGCCCGCATCGCGTGTCGCCAAAGTATAGGGTGCGTCGTCGCTAAGCTCGAAAGTTTCATTGGCGCGAATAATGCTCGAGAACAGCACTTGGCCTTCGCTATTTTCAATCCGCATCCATGTCCGCCGCGTCGCACGAATACCAACAGTGCGGCGTATGACTGGCTCAAGCTCCACAGTCGGTTGCACCTGAATGGCAGGTGGCGGCACTGTTGCGGCATCAGGAACAGGGCGGATTATCGCCGTTGGAGCAGGCGCGGGTGGTTCAACGGGGGGTGTATCACGCACAATGTTCGGGCTTTCTGGTGCCTTTGTGCCGCCAGAGGTTTCAGGTCCGCGCGCGCCACCAGCCATCAGCCACATGAGATAAATAAGCAATATGGCGGCCACAATAATGGCGATTTTTACCGCTGCTGGCACGGAATCGACTTCCATTTGCGACTCAGGCACTTGTTCGCTCAGCTGCGGTGCCATCACCGTCGCCTTGTAGCGGCCAATCAGTTCAGCCGCATTAATATTGAGATGCGTGGCATAGGTACGAATAAAGCCGATAGCATAAACGCTGCCGGGCAAGCGGTCATAGTCATCTTCTTCGAGTGCTAATAAATGGTCGCTGCGGATGCGCAAGATAGCTGCAATATCCTCAATGCGCGCGCCGCTTGCCTCGCGTGCTGCGCGCAATTCAGACCCAATATCTGCTTTCTCACTCTGATTCTCAGAATCGGCCATTTGCCTCACCTATTTTCTCATTCACCACTATCACAACTTCACAGCTTGCGCATCTGCGATTTGCTGCATGGCGACGCGCATATCGGCAGGGGCTTGCTGCAATAAGTCGTGAACCGCAGCCCCAAGCTGCGCCTGATGGGCCGAGCGCACCATACGTTTTACTGGCCCTATCGAAGCTGACGGAAGCGAAAAGCGTTCATAACCAAGGCCAAGCAGTGCCATTGCTTCTAGGGGACGCCCGCCTAGCTCGCCGCATATCGATACGGGCACATTGTGCTGGGCGCATAAATCGCGGACATGCGCGAGCAAGCGCAAAGAGGGCAAAGATAGAAAATCATAGCGATTGCTGGTCAATGGATTGCCTCGGTCGGCGGCAAAGAAAAACTGCATTAAATCATTTGTGCCAATCGATAGAAAATCAAGCTCGGGCAATAATTTGTCTAATTGCCACACTAAGGCGGGAACTTCCAACATCGTGCCAATTTCGATACTGTCTGGCACATCATGGCCGAATCTTTCGAGCCATTGCTTTTCGCGCATGAGCAAATCGCGACTGGCACGAAACTCGTCCAGCGTGGTAATCAGCGGGAACATAATGGATAGTTTGCGCCCCGCAGCCGCCCGCAAAAGCGCGCGCATCTGCACGCGTACGAAGCCGGGTCGGTCGAGCGACATACGCGTGGCACGCCACCCCATAGCGGGATTTTCTTCGACACTAGAGCGCAAATAGGGCAGCATTTTATCGCCGCCAATATCAATCGTGCGAAATATCACATCGCCCGCCCCGACACTGTCCAGCACTTTGCGATACACCGCTTCCTGCTCGGCTTGACGCGGCATGGTCGCAGCGACCATAAACTGCAATTCGGTGCGAAACAGACCGATATTTTCAGCACCGCTATCCGATAGGTTTTCGACATCAACCATCAAGCCAGCATTTTTATCGAGGCGGATTTTAACCCCATCTTTGGTTTCTGCTGGTAGGTGTTTGATACGCGCATAGCGTTGCAATCGACGCGCTTGCAATCGCACAAGGTCTGCGTAGGCAGTGACGATATCGCTGGCGGGGTTCAAATGCACTTCGTTCTCGTCAACATTGACGATAATTTCTTGACCCTCAAGTGCCGCCGTTACAATGCCGCGCACATCGCCTAGCATCGGAATATTTAACGCACGCGCCACAATCGCTACATGTGCGCCCAAAGCCCCATCCTCCAAAACCAGTCCGCGCAATTTGCGGCGGTCATAATCGAGCAACTCGGCAGGACCCATGGTGCGCGCCAATAAAATCGCATCGCGCGGCAGCTTGTCCTGCGAGGCCAACTCAGCCCGTCCTGACAAAATACGCAAAAGCCGATTGGATAAATCTTCAAAATCGTGCAGACGCTCGCGCAAATAAGCATCGCGCTGACCGCCAAGGCGTGCGCGCATCGCATTATTTACCCGCTCGACCGCCGCCTCTGCTGTTAGGCCAGTGCCGATAGCCGTTTGAATCCGCCGCAACCAACCACGGTCATTGGCAAACATACGATAGGCTTCCAGCACCGCCATATGCTCGCCATCATGGCTGACATCATCTGTGGTCAGCATTTCGTCGACATTGCGGCGCAATTTATAAACCGCCGCCGATAAGCGGCGTTCTTCTTCTACGGGGTCATCGCTGATGAGTTTGGTGACTTCGACACGCGGCTCGTGCAGCACGACATGACCCATCGCCAAGCCCTCAGTGAGACCACGCCCCTTAAACAAGCGGGGGCGATGGCGCGTCTCGGCATCATCCGTATCGCCCTCGCTGGCAGCGGCCAGCATTTCCGACAGCACCATGGCGACGGTTTGCAAGGCTTCGACTTCCTCGTTCAGAAAATTACGTTCGGTGATATTCTGGGCGACCAAGACACCCGTCACGCCGCCATCACGCAATACAGGCACGCCTACAAAAGATTTAAACGGGTCTTCGCCAGTTTCTGGACGATGCGCAAAACGCGGATGCGATGGCGCATCGGCCAAATTGAGCGGTCGCTTATGCTGAGCAATATCGCCGACCAAGCCCTCGCCAATATGCAGCACAGTTTTATGCACCGCCTCGCGGTTCAGCCCTTCCGTGGCGCATAGCTCCAACACATTATTGCCACGGCGCAAATATAACGAGCAAACAGCCGTATTCATACTGGTCGCAATCAGCTCAACAATTTTGTCAAAGCGTTCTTGTCGGTCAGCGCCCTTGGCCATAACTTGACGCAAACGACGCAACAATGTGCGCGGGCCTTCCATTGATTTAGCCAATCGTTTCGTCGTCGAGACCGTATGCGGCGTGCAACGCGCGCACCGCCAGTTCGACATAATCCGCATCAATCAACACCGAGACTTTAATCTCGGATGTCGAGATGACATGAATGTTAATGCTCTTTTCGGCAAGCACCTGAAACATTTTCTGCGCCACACCTGCATGGCTGCGCATACCAACGCCAACGATTGAGATTTTTGCCATATCAGGCGCACTTTGCAAATCAGCATATTCAAGCGCACCGACATCGTTTTCAATAATATGAAGCGCGCGCTCTAGCTCATCCTGCGGCAGGGTAAATGTGACATCCGTGGTTTTGCCATCCGCCGACATGTTTTGCACAATCATATCGACATTGACCGCCGCATCCGCAAGCGGCCCGAAAATCTGTGCCGCAATGCCCGGCTTATCGGCCACTTCGCATAAGGTCACCTTCGCTTCATGCCGCGCATAAGCAATACCGCTGACAATTTCTTGTTCCATAATCTCATCCTCATCGCATATCAGTGTGCCAATGATAGCATCACTCGCCATATTAGCGAATTCTGGCGCATCTGGAGCGTCAAAACTCGAGCGTACCTGCAAGCGCACATGATGCGCCATCGCCAATTCAACCGAGCGCGGTTGCAATACTTTCGTCCCCAAAGAGGCCATTTCTAGCATTTCTTCATAGGATACGCGGCTCATTTTTTTGGCCGCTGGCACCATGCGCGGGTCGGTCGTGTAAACCCCATCGACATCGGTATAAATATCGCATCGGTCGGCCTTTAACGCCGCCGCCACCGCCACCGCGCTGGTATCAGAGCCGCCACGTCCCAAAGTCGTGATGCGGTTCATCTGCGATACACCCTGAAACCCCGCCATCACAGCCACACGGCCTTCGTCGAATTGCGCCTCTATGGCAGCCACATCGATATCTTGAATACGTGCGCCGCCATGCGCATCAGAGGTTTTGATAGCGATTTGCCATCCCAACCAACTGCGCGCCGATACATCCATATCGAGCAACGCCATCGCCAATAAGCCAGCACTCACTTGTTCACCAGCTGACACCACCACATCATATTCGCGAGCATCGTGCAGACGTGCGACATTGCGCGTCAGCTGCGCTAGTTGGTCAGTCTCGCCCGACATCGCCGATACGACAACAGCCACTTGATGACCTGCGTCAACTTCGCGTTTTACATGCGCGGCCACATTGCGGATGCGCTCGACGTCACCCACTGATGTGCCACCAAATTTCATGACGATGCGTGCCATGGTTTCCTTTCGTCTCAATCGCGCTTATATAAGGCTTAACTGACACGCTGCATAGCGAAAAGAGCCTATATATGAGTGAGACAAAAAAGGGGCGCGTGACCATTGACCCCGATGAGGTTGCGAAGTTTACCGCCATGGCGGATGACTGGTGGAATCCCGATGGGGCTTTCAAGCCATTGCATAAATTCAATCCCGTGCGGCTGGCTTATATTCGCAATTATTTGTGCAAACGGTTTGAGCGCGACCGACATAGCGCGCAGCCTTTAAAGGGATTGCGCGTGCTTGATATTGGCTGCGGCGGCGGCCTGTTATCCGAGCCTATGGCGCGGCTTGGTGCTGAGGTGGTGGGTGCTGATGCGGCTGAAGCCAATATTAAAACGGCGAGTTTACATGCGGCGCAAGAAAAGCTGGATATTGATTACCGCGCCATCACGGCGGAGGAATTAAACGCAGCGGGTGAGACATTTGACGTGATTTTGAACATGGAAGTCATCGAGCATGTGGCCGACCCGCAAGCTTTTGTGAGTGCATGTGCGGGGTTGTTGACGAAAGATGGGGTGATGTTTTTAGCCACGCTCAACCGTACTTTAAAGGCGTTTGCACTGGCGATTATTGGTGCGGAATATGTTTTGCGGTGGTTGCCTAAAGGCACGCATGATTGGCACAAATTCATCACGCCTGCCGAGTTGGAAGTGATGGCGGCCAAGGCCGAGCTTGATATTGTCAGCTCAACGGGTGTGAGCTTTAATCCGCTTGCCGACCAATGGACGCAAACGGGCGATATGAGCGTCAATTACATGGCGATTGCGGCACGGGCGATGGACGACTAGTCTTGCGTTGGCGTGCCGTCGGGCAAGTGAAATGTGCGCCCATGCGCAAGCGCAGGGATTTGTGCGCGGGCTTTGTCCACCAGTGACAAATCTAACGTGGCGATAATAAACGCATCCTCATCGGCCGCCTCGGCGATGATGTTGCCCCATGGGTCAATCATCAAACTATGGCCGTAGGTTTCACGACCATTTTCATGGACACCGATTTGCGCGGGCGCAATCACAAAGCACCCCGTTTCAATCGCCCGTGCGCGCAGCAGAACATGCCAATGCGCCGCCCCCGTCGGACGGGTGAACGCCGATGGCACAGATAAAATATCCGCACCCGCCTCGGCCAATCGGCGATAAAGCGCAGGAAAACGCACATCGTAGCAAATACTCATGCCCAACAGAGCATCATCCACCGCCGCCACGACGGCGGCCGTGCCCGCGCGATAGCTGCGGCTTTCTGAATGGCTTTCGCCATCGGCCAGCGTCACATCAAACATGTGGATTTTATCATAGCGTGCCGCCACTTTGCCATCGGGGGTGAGCAATAAAGAACGATTAACCGCCCTCTCATCGGACGCATCATCAGGCTTCAGCACCATCGAACCGATGAGCAAATGCACATCGAGCTGTTCTGCCAACGCCGCAAGATGCGCAAGGGCTGCGCTATCGGCCTCGGTGACAAGGCGTGCTTGCATGGCTTTTTTGCCCTTTTCCATAAAGGTGCAGGTTTCGGGCAGAGCGATAAGCCGTGCGCCTTCTTGGGCGGCAGCGCGTATGCGCGTCTCGATAATCGGCAAATTATCCGCAGGATTACACATGCTGGTCAGCTGAATACATGCCGTTTTAAGTGTCGCTTCACGCATTGTTATCGTCCCTTCCAGCTAAGATACCACGACCTGCTCAGGCACTTTAACCCGTGCCAATGTTAATACATATATCTGCGCCGCCCCAGCCCTGCGCAAGACATCCGTCAGCGTCTCGACCGTTGCGCCCGTCGTCAGCACATCGTCGACCAATACGAGATTGCGCCCTTTAATATGGGCTGCCATATCTTTCGGCACCCGAAACGCCCCTTTCAGATTGCGTTTGCGACCTGCGCGGGTAAGGCCAATTTGCTGGCGCGTCGACTTGACCCGATGCACCGCTTGATAGGCAATCTCATGACCCGTTATCGCGCTCATCGCACGGCATAATTCAGCCGCCTGATTAAACCGCCGCCACACTAAGCGACGGCGGTGAAGCGGCACAGGTATCAATAAAGCATCGGGCGGCAACACATCACCACCCGCTTGCACCATGAATTGCGCCAACCAACGCGCCAGTTCGGGACGGTCGCCAAACTTTATCTTTTTAATCAGCGCCGCAGCACTACCACTATAAATAAACGCCGCCCGCGCCATATCATAAGGCGGCGGGTTCACCCGCGCCAGCACGCTAATGGTATCCTCGCCAAGGTCAACCGCAAGCGGCATCCCGCTTACCCGACACACGGGCGCGGTAATAAAATCAAGATCCGCCCAACACACCGCGCATAAACCATCATCGGCGGCCACAACACGCGTGCAAATCGGACACGCCGGCGGCACCAGCACATCGCGCAATTTCTTCACGCCCAAAAGGGCAAAGTTTATTTTTGTTTTTATGCTCACAAATGCCATATTGCGCCACATGAGCAAACAAGTCCCGCATATTTTTGACCGCCGCGCTTTGCAGCATAATCGCACCCGTGCGGCGGCGACATTGCACCAGTTCGATTTTCTGCTCACCCACGCCGCCGCCGATTTAGAAACCCGCATAAATGTGCAAAATCGCGATTTCGAAACAGCCCTTTGCCTTGGCGCATCGGGGGGGTATCTCGGCGCTAGGCTCAAGCAAAGCGGCCTTATGGGGCAGAAAATCAGCCATTGGATTGAGGCCGATTTAAGCCCCGCCATGCTGCCCAATGCGGGGCTGGTTTTGGACGAGGAAAACCTGCCGCTAAAAGACCAAAGCCTCGATTTGATTATCTCTTTTTGGGGGCTGCACCATATCAATGATTTGCCGGGCGCTTTGGTGCAAATCCGCCGTGCGCTGAAACCCGATGGATTATTTCTCGCAAGCTTTCCCGCCAATGAAACCCTGCGCGCGTTGCAAACGGCCTTCATTGAAAGCCAGACGCAGCTTTTGGGGGGCGTGCGTCCGCATATTCACCCCTTTGCTGATTTGCGCGATTTGGCTGGGCTGATGCAACGTGCGGGGTTTGCCTTGCCTGTCGCCGATAGCGATGTCGTGCGCGTGCGTTATGCCGACCCGCTTGGCTTGCTGCGCGATTTGCGCGGCATGGGCGAAAGCAATATTTTGACGGCGCGCACCAAAGCGCCGATGCGCCGCGATGTGCTGGCCGATGCGCTCGCTCGTTTTACGATGGCGACGCAAGAGGACGACAAATCTATCGCGGAGTTTGAAATCTGTTATCTGACGGGTTTTGCGCCGCCCACGACACAGGACGCAAAACACGAGGTCGGCCAGCCAATGACGCGGTTTGATGAAACCCCGATTACGGGCAGCAAAAGCTAATTTTAAATCGTGTCGCGCACCGCTGCGATAAGCGACTTATCGGCGGGTGGCATATCAAGCGCGAACAAATCGCGCGGGCGCAACCATTTGATTTGTTGGCCTTCGCGGGGGACGATGTGGCCGTCCCATTTACGGCACACATAAAGCGGCATCAGCAAATGAACCGCGCCGTCAACATGACTTGAAAAGCTCAGCGGTGCAAGACATGCGGCGGTGACATTGATGGATAATTCTTCTTTTAATTCGCGTATGAGCGCGGCTTCGGGGGTTTCATCTGGCTCGACTTTGCCGCCCGGAAACTCCCACAAGCCCGCCATGGATTTTCCTGCGGGTCGCTCGGCCACCAACACACGCGCACCCTTATCGACCAACGCACAAGCGACCACCAACATCATCTTAGCTACGATAGTCCGCATTGATGGAAACATAGCCATGCGTCAAATCGCTCGCCCAGATACGCGCCTTGCCTTGAGCTGCCTTATTGCCACGCTTTACCCCGACATGCACATCGATATGAATATCGCGGCCTTTCATATGCTTGGCGACGGGGCGTTCATTGAAGCGCGCCACAGCCCTACCTTTACGCGCCACAGGCACGCCGCCAATATTAATCGATAAGCGGTCGCGCACGGCCATCTCGCCCGATTTACCAATCGCCATAACAATGCGTCCCCAATTTGCATCCGCACCCGCAATCGCGGTTTTCACCAGAGGCGAATTGCCAATCGCCAAGCCGATGCGCCGCGCCGCCGCATCATTTTCAGCACCCCCCACATCGATGGTCATCAGCTTGCTGATGCCCTCGCCATCGCGCGCCACTTGCATGGCAATGTCTTGCATCAGCGCCTGCAACGCGGCACGCAGGGGTTTAAGACGCGCATCATCGGCTTGGCGCAACGGCCTGCCAGTGAGTCTTTTCTGGTTGGTGGCAAACATCAAACATGTATCCGAGGTCGACGTGTCGCTATCGACCGTGACGCAATTGAGACTTTGTGCATTGGCCTCGCGCAATAATTTCTGCAGCACGCCCGATGGGATGGCCGCATCGGTGAAAACAAACGCCAATAAGGTCGCCATGTCAGGCGCAATCATGCCCGAGCCTTTGGCGATAGCATTGAGGCGTACTTCATGCCTGCCAAACTTGGCGGTACGGGTCGCCATTTTGGCGAATGTGTCGGTTGTCATCATCGCACGGGCTGCCGCCTGCCATTCATTTGCCCGTGGGTTACCCGTCACATCAATTTGTTGCAGTGCCGTCACAATCGGGCGCGGGTCGAGAGCCTCGCCAATCACCCCAGTCGACGCGATAAACACATCCTCGAGCCTACACGCCAATATGTCAGCCGCACCTTGCGCGGTCTGCATCGCTGCTTTCGCCCCCGCCTTACCCGTAAACGCATTGGCATTGCCCGCATTCACCACAAGGGCGCGCGCTTTGCCGCCTTGTAAATGCGCCCGCGACACATCAACCGCCGCCGAAGGCATTTTGGACGTGGTGAAGACACCCGCAACACACGTCCCCTTGGCAAGCTCAACCAGCAGCACATCATCGCGCCCCTTATAGCGCAAACCGCTAGCAGCACTGTGCAATCGCACACCGTCAATAGGTTTCAGCTTAGGCGTTTTTTTGGGCGCCAAAGGCGATACGGGCAGTTTATTTGTCATATGCGTTATCAACATCGACGAAATCGACTTGCGCCCCTTTGCGGATGTTTTCGTATATTTCTTGGCGCGCTTCGCCGACCAATACTTGAACAATCTGGTCGCGGACAGTTTCTAATTTCGGCGTTGGCTTGGTGCGTTTATCTTCTAGCTTGATGACGTGCCAGCCGAATTGCGTTTTGACGGGGGGTGAAATCTCGCCTTTTTCCAATTTATACGCGGCCTCTGAAAACGGTGCGACCATCGCCGCGCGGTCGAAATAGCCGAGGTCACCGCCGCCCGACCCGCTTGGGCCTTTTGATTCTTCTTTTGCCAATTGGGCGAAGTCAGCACCGCCTTTGAGCGACACGATAATCGCTTCGGCCATTTCCTTGCTATCGACCAAAATATGTCGCGCGCGCACTTGTTCTTGCTTGGGGCCGTTGACGATATCTTTTTGATAAAAGGCGGCGATCTTGTCATCGCTCACTTTTTCCATCACTAATTTCGACACATAAGCGCTTTCCAAGGCTTTGCGCTCGTTAAAGGCGCGACGTTTGGCGACCGCTTCTGAATCGGCCAGTCCTAATTTGGTGGCCTCTTGGGCTGCCAATACGCGGTCAATCATATAGCTCACCAATGTTTCAAAGCGCTGACGCTCTGGCAATTGGCCGATAACACTGCGCAGCTCTTCTTCCGCCATGGCGATATCATCATAGGTGATGGCGACACCGTTCACTGTCGCAACCGACCCACGCGGCAAATCTTGCGCTAAAGACGGGGCAACAAACAGGCTCGCCCCGAGTGCGAGCATCGCCAGTTGACGCAAAAAAGAAAGAGAAACAGAAAAATGCAACATGAAGTTCGACCCTTTTATGATTTAGCTGCCATATTGGCGAGTGTGCACACAAGAAACAAGTTTTTTCCATGTAATTGACATGTGCCTATCGGCATCTTACATGAGCTATAGGCTTTTGAACAAAGCCATTTTCTTTAGGGGGTTTTATGCTCGGTCTTTCTTCGCTTGCACACCGTCTCTTTGGGTCGGTTAATGAGCGCAAGCTGCGTCACTATAATGACCGTCTTGCGCGCATCAATGCGCTTGAACCACAATTTGAGGGTCTCGATGACGATGCGCTGAAAGCCAAGACCGATGAGTTTAGAGCCCGCCTTGCCAATGGCGAGACGCTTGATGATGTTTTAGAAGAAGCCTTCGCCGCCGTGCGCGAGGCCGCCCGCCGCAGCCTTGGCCAACGCCATTATGACGTGCAGTTGGTTGGCGGCATGGTGCTGCATGATGGCAGTATTGCGGAAATGAAAACTGGCGAAGGCAAGACATTGGTCGCCACCCTGCCGTGTTATTTAAACGCGCTGACGGGCGACCCCGTCCATGTGGTCACGGTGAATGACTATCTTGCACAGCGCGATGCCAATTGGATGCGTCAGGTGCACGAAACCCTTGGGCTGAGTGTTGGCTGCATTGTCAATGAGATGGATGACGAAGCGCGCAAAATCGCCTACGCCGCCGACATTACCTATGCCACTAATAATGAGCTGGGGTTTGATTATCTGCGTGACAATATGAAATATTCGCTCGACGATATGGTGCAGCGCGGCCATGGTTTTGCCATTGTCGATGAAGTCGATAGCATCCTTGTTGATGAAGCGCGCACGCCGCTGATTATTTCTGGCCCGCTCGAAGACAAATCCGAGCTTTACGTCAGCGTCGATGCCATCGTGCCATCGCTAGAAACGCAAGATTACGAGTTGGATGAAAAAACCCGCCAAGTGAATCTGAGCGAGGCGGGCAATGAGCATATCGAAACGCTGTTGCGCACAGCAGGCCTATTAGAAGAAGACAGCTCAATCTATGACTTGCACAATGCGAGCCTTGTGCATCATGTGACCAATGCGCTGAAAGCCCATACGCTGTTTCAAAAAGACCGCGACTATATCGTGCGCGGTGCAGGCGATGCAGGCCAAGTGATTATCATTGATGAGTTTACCGGTCGGATGATGGAGGGGCGGCGTTTTTCCGATGGTTTGCATCAAGCCCTTGAGGCAAAAGAGAGCGTTGCCATTCAGCCAGAAAATCAGACATTAGCGTCTATCACATTTCAAAATTATTTTCGCCTCTACGAAACCCTATCAGGCATGACGGGCACCGCCCTGACCGAGGCCGAGGAGTTTATGGATATTTACACCCTCGATGTGGTCGAAGTGCCAACCAATACGCAAATTGCGCGGGTTGATGAGGACGATGCGATTTACCGCACATCGCAAGAAAAGTTTGCCGCCGTGACCGATTTGGTCATCGCGTGTCAGGAGCGCGGCCAGCCTGTCTTGGTCGGCACGACCTCCATCGATAAATCAGAAGAATTAGCCGCCGCGCTGAAGCAAAGAAAAATCACGCATAATGTGCTGAACGCCCGCTACCACGAACAAGAAGCGCAAATCATCGGGCTGGCAGGTGTGCCGGGGGCTGTCACCATCGCGACCAATATGGCAGGGCGCGGGACAGATATTCAACTCGGCGGCAATGCAGATATGCGCTTTGCCCAAGAACTCGAAGGCCTTGAAGGCACAGCGCGTGACGAAAAACAAGCCGCCATCGAAGCCGAAATTGACGCGCTTAAAACACAAGCCGTCGAGGCGGGGGGCTTGTGCGTTATCGGCACAGAGCGCCATGAGAGTCGGCGGATTGATAATCAACTGCGCGGACGCTCGGGGCGGCAAGGCGATCCGGGACGGTCTTGCTTTTTCTTGAGCCTCGACGATGATTTGATGCGCATCTTCGGCACTGACCGAATGGATGGCATGTTGCAACGGCTTGGGTTGAAAGACGGCGAAGCGATTGTCCACCCTTGGATTAACAAGGCACTCGAGCGCGCGCAGCAAAAAGTTGAAGCGCGCAATTTCGACATTCGCAAAAATATTTTGAAATATGACGATGTGATGAACGACCAGCGCAAAGTGGTGTTTGAGCAGCGCGTCGATTTTATGCAGGCAGAGAACGTCGATAAAGAGATTACGGATATGCGTCATCAAATTATCGACGAGTTGATTGAAACCCACATTCCCGCCAAAGCCTATGCCGAGCAATGGAATATTGAAGAGCTGGATGCTGAGGTGAAGGATATTTTTGCTCTTGAAGTGCCAGTGCAAGATTGGGCGGAGGAAGAAGGCATTGCCGATGAAGAAATCAGCGCACGCCTATATGATGCGTCTGACCGCATCATGGCCAGCAAAGCCATTGACCTTGGGCCTGATGTGATGCGTCAGGTGGAAAAATCTATCGTGCTGCAAACCCTCGACCAGCATTGGCGCGAGCATTTGATTACGCTCGAGCACCTGCGCGAGATTGTCGGCTTGCGCGGCTTTGGCCAACGCGACCCGCTATCGGAGTTTAAGCTGGAGGCCTTTACTTTATTTTCTGATTTATTGTCGGGGTTGCGCCGCGATGTCGTCCGCTTTTTAAGCCATGTGCAATTGGAAACCCCACCGCCCGAATTGGCTGTGCCAGACTTAGCCCCCACCCATAATATGCCCGACATGCCCGATGCTGCGCCAGCTGATATTTTCGCCAAAGTGGGGCGCAATCAGCCTTGCCCTTGCGGCTCAGGCAAGAAGTTCAAACACTGCCACGGCGCGGTGCGCTAAAAGGAGATTAAAATGAGCGTTAAGCCATTCACCATTGAGACCGATGCCAAACGTCTGGCATGGATTAAGCAGCGCATTGGCGATGCGCATTTTCCGCCGCAAATGCAGATTGGCGACGACGAAGATATTTGGGCGTATGGGACGGATGTCGATTATATGCGCGAATTGTGCCGCTATTGGCTAGACGAATATGACTGGCAAACCACCGTCGACGAGCTTAATCGGTTTTCCCATTTCACGGCTGAGGTGGATGGGTTGAACATTCATTTTATTCACGAGAAGGGGTCGGGCGATGCGCCCAGAGCGCTGCTTATGACGCATGGTTGGCCGGGGTCGGTTTACGAGTTCAACGATGTGATTGACCGCCTCGCTCATCCCGAAAATTATGGCGGCGATGCGCAAGACGGCGTTGATGTGATTTGCCCGAGCCTACCCGGCTATGGTTTTTCTGATGCGCCCAAACGCCCCATCGGCCAAGTCACCACAGCCGCTTTGTGGAATAAGCTGATGGTCGAGGCGTTGGGGTATGACAGCTATATCGCACAAGGCGGCGATTGGGGCAGCGTCGTCACCACACTTTTGGGGCTGCATCACGGCACGAATAAGGGCGGCGGCTGCGCTGGCCTGCACCTTAATATGTATGGCATACAAGGGGCGAAACCGCCCACCACGCCCGAAGAAAAAGCATGGGCGGAAGGCTTTGCGGGAAAAATGCAATCCGAAGGGGCTTACTTGCAATTACAAGCGACCAAGCCGCAATCTCTGGCATTGGCGATGAGTGACAGCCCGCTTGGAGTTGCGTCGTGGATTGTCGAAAAGTTTCATGGCTGGAGCGATATTGCGACCGATACGGGGCGCGACATCACCAAGCGCTACACCAAGCATCAGTTGCTTTCGAATATTATGATTTATCTCATGACCGATAGATTTGCGACTTCGGTTTGGTATTATCGCGGCTATTTTGAAGAAATGCCGCATATCCCCGCCGACGACAGAATCGAGGTGCCATGCGGCGTTGGCGCATTTGCCGAGCCTTATATCAGTTTCCCGCCGCGCTCTTTGATGGAAGACAGCTATCATATCATCCACTGGACAGACTATGACGAGATTGGCCATTTTGCAGCCATGGAAGACAGCCAGACATTTGCCGCCGAAGTGCAGGATTTTTTGAAGAAGCTGTAACGCCTAAATAATACCTGTGCGTCCCATATCGAGAAACTTTTGTCGCCGCTCGTCGCGTAATTGCTGCGCTGTTTTATCGGCCATTTGGGCAATCTCTTCGCTGATGACCATGCCGACATCGCGAATTATTTTTTCTTGGTCGCGATGCGCACCGCCCAGAGGCTCGCGTAAGATACGGTCAATCACGCCGAGTTCTTGCAAATCCTGCGCCGTCACTTTTAAGGCATCGGCGGCCAAATCGGCTTGACCTGACGAGCGCCACAAAATCGACGCGCATGCTTCTGGCGAGGCGACCGTATAAATCGAATGCTCCAGCATTAAAATGCGACTTGCCGTGGCCAAGGCCAACGCCCCGCCCGAGCCGCCCTCACCAATAATCAAAGAGACGAACGGCACGCCCAATTGCAGACATTTATCGGTACACCGCGCAATGGCCTCTGACTGGCCGCGCTCTTCTGCCCCGACGCCGGGATAGGCACCGGCTGTATCGACCAATGTCACCACGGGCAAGCCAAAGCGTTCGGCCAAATCCATCACGCGCACGGCTTTGCGATAGCCTTCGGGTCGTGCCATGCCGAAATTATGCTTCAAGCGGTCTTGCGTATCCGCGCCCTTTTCATGGCCTAATATGGCCACGCGCTGTCCCCGCCAACGACCTAGCCCCGCAATCACCGCATGGTCTTCTGAGTATAGACGGTCGCCCGCCAAGGGCATGAAGTCTTCGACCAGCACGTTGATGTAGTCGATGCAATGTGGCCGTGCAGGATGGCGTGCGACTTGCGTTTTCTGCCAAGGGTCGAGTTTTTTGTAGAGTTTCTCAATCTGTAAATTGACTTTATCTTCTAGCCGATTGATTTCCTCGACCAGATCCACGCCGTCATCGCTGCCGACCTCGCGGAGTTCGCGAATCTGGCCTTCGAGTGCCGCGATGGATTTTTCAAATTCTAAATAGGTCTGGTTCATGCCTTATCTCTCTTTAATCCAAATTATTCCGCTTCTGGCATGGTTGGCAAGCCTTGTAATTTTGCCAGAGGGTGACCTTGCGCCACGAGTTGCTTTTTGCGCTCGTCCAAAACATAGGTGTAAATCTGTGTGGTCGAGATATCTGCATGCCCGAGCATCTGCTGCACGGCGCGTAAATCAGCCCCACGCTCGACCAAATGCGTTGCAAACGCATGGCGCAGAACATGCGGACTGACGCGCTTTGCGTCCAACCCTGCACGCACAGCGAGGGTCTGTAAAATCTGGCTAAACCGTTGGCGCGTCAGATAGCCTGCCTTGCTGCGCGCGGGAAATAAGAAAGATGAGGCGCGTTCTGCTTCGCTTTGGCTCGCCAACCAATTGGCCATCGCATCGCGAGCGGGTTCAGACAATGGCACGGCGCGGTCGCGACCACCCTTGCCGCGCACAATCAGCAGCGGGCCATCCATCGCCGCGCGCGGCAAGCTGACCAGTTCAGACACCCGCAAGCCCGTCGCATATAACACTTCGATGAGGCATATGGCGCGCAACCGAACGGCAATGTCTTTATCGGTTTTTTGCGGCAAAGCATACGCCGCCTCAATCAAGGCTTCGGTTTCGGCCAAAGACAAGAGCTTCGGCAAAGGACGCTGCGTGCGTGGCCGATGTATCCCCTCGGTCGGATTATCAGCGCGGATTTCTTCGAGAAGCAGAAATTTATAAAAATGCCGCAAACAGGATAAATGCCGCGCCGCCGTCGATGCCGCCAGACCTTGCGCGTTCAACCAACGCATATAGCTTTGCAAATCATTTTCATCGGCGTGTTCTAAATCTGTTTTGCGGGTCGCTAAAAAACCCGCCAAGCTTTCCAAATCACGCCCATATGCGCTGCGTGTATTGTGCGACGCACCGCGTTCGGCATCCATCATATCGAGGAATAAAACTATCTGCGGCTGGGCTGCCTTACTCATCCGCGCTTCCCTGCAATGGAGCGCGTATGAAAGCATCGGGGGCGGCAAGGCTCAATTCAGCGGCGGCATAAACCAACATATCGACAGCCAATTCATCAGCCAAATCGGACAGACCCGCCTGACGCAGGCTTTGTAAAATCAACACAATATCTGTCGGGCGATAGCTGCGCGGAGCGGTTTCGCCATAATTAGCCACCAGCGTTAACAGCAAATCGCCAATCCATTTTTTATCAGCCAGCTTGGCAATCCGCGCGCGCTCGCCATCCGTTTCGGGCAAGGCCAAAGCGGCAAGCAGGCTCGGCGGCAAGGCGTAATCAAGACCATGATAAATCGCCAATTCGCGGCGCATGAAATCTGCAAGCGGCGGGATGGCGATGGCTAATCGCGCTTCAAAATCGGCGACATCAGCCAAGGGATGTGACCGCGCATCCGCATCATTGGCCACAATGACCTGCGGGGAGGGCGACTCTAATGAAGCCTCAAACGCTTGCAATGCCGACAGCAAATCATCACTAGCCTCTGTCTGTGGGCGACCAAATGCCACCACCCGATACGCCACATCATCTAGGTGATTGCCCGCTAAATCTGTGGCTTTCTCGGCCATCCCGACATAGCGCAAAGCGGGCAGCAAAACAGCTATATCTTCATCCGCGATGGGTGCTGCGGTTTGCGCAAGGGGGAAGCTAAACTCAAACCGCTCTAGCAGCGTATCGGGCGTTGCGTCATAAGACGGCTCTTCGCGCATGGGGACAGACATATAGCGCAACTGGTCTTGCAACACCAAAACGGCATCGCGCCATAAATCACGGGCGGCGGCTTGGCGTATAATGGTCGCCAAAACATGCGATTGGTCTTGCGCGGCGGTCGCATCTGCCTGCAACACGCTTTGTGCCAAAAACACCGCAGGCGGGGTTATTTCTGGTTCTTCCGCCGTTTGCGCCGCCTCATCTTCAGCTTCAGCTTCATCTATAGAAGGCACACGCGGGGCAAACGCGGTCAAATCGACAAGCTGGCTGATTTGCAAAAACGCCTCGGCAGACATATGCCCCGCGACCAGTGCCGCATGCGCCGCAGAAAGCTGGGTAAGCGGTGTCTGATTGTAATCATTGGCGAGCGCATCGGCTAGAAACAGTGGCAGGGAAGTTACGTTTTCAGGCACTTGCGCACCGGCCAGTTGCAGCATGACGATTTGCATCGGGGTCAATTCGCTTGGCAGAACTAAGGGCGGGTCTTGCTTGGCTTGTTTTGCGGCGCTGGCTTCATCGGCTGTGCCAAAAACAAGCGGGGCTTGCGCTGCCATCAAAAACGCCATTTCGCGAAACAATCTGTCGGCCTTTAATGTCTTTTGGTTCAGCTCGATGGCGAGGCTGACTTTTTCAAACTCACCATCGTGCAATTGACAATAAATCCGTAGCTGCAAGAAAAACGCGAGCGTATCGCGCCGCCCCAATTTACCGCGCGGGGGACCATGGATGGCGCAGGCGGCTGCGGTATCGGCGCGGCCTAAATGCGCCAAAGCAACGGCGCGTGCGGCATAGCCATCGCTGCTTGCCGCCCCCGTCAGCGCTTCCAATGCCAATACCGATGCCGTATCGCCCAGTGCTAGAAAGCGATTAAGGCGTGCGCCAAACCAACTCGTGCCATCGACCGTACCGGTTGGTGCGGCGGCGGCGCTGCGGTGTAAAATCAATTCTATGTCGCGCAGTCCCGACGTTGCAAAGCTCGCGGGCAAGCGCGCCATTTGCTCGGTGATGAAAGCCAGTCGTGCGCCGCGCCATAAATCTTGGCCTAAACCGACTTCCAAACCGACGGGGGCGTCTTGCAACACGCCCAATTGGCCAACCTGTACGGTATCGGTTTTTGCCCCCGGCGCTGATGCAACGGCGCGCACGGCGCGTTTCATTTGCCGTGCTGTTACGCGAGGGGCGAGTTTTCCGCCGCTTTGGTCGATGGCATCGGGCACGCCAATCACGGCTTGCATGGGCGGCGGCACAATATTGAGGGGTGCGCGCAAAGCCGTTTGGGCGGCACTCGGGGCTGTCATCAAAACAAGCCCGACCACCATGCCAGCACTGAAAGGTTTACCAAAAGCCATCAAGCTTGTGTCCTATTGGTTGAACTGCTCGTTATCCAGAACATCGACGGCGGTTTCGCGTGGCGGCTCTACGGCACGCGACAAAAACATGCCCCCACCAATCAGCACTGCCAAGCTCAAAATGATAATGACCGATTGTTTCGAGGTCATAGCGATCTCCATCCGTTCCGATTCCCCATTCCAATTTCATGGGTATTATAGCAGCATTACGGCATAATCGGGGCAAATTCCTTGCCCTAGACGATTTTATGCAAACCCCCTAGATTGGTCGTTTAATGGAGAGTTTATGGCCGAGGGTCAAACAGCGCGGAAAATAAACAAGCCTATTGTGCTTTTGGGCATGATGGGGGCTGGCAAATCGAGCCTTGGCATGCGGCTTGCCGATGCGCTGGGCGTGGCGTTTCATGATTCCGATAGCGAGATTGAAACCGCCGCGCAAATGACTGTCGCCGATATTTTCGAAAAACATGGCGAAGATGCGTTTCGCGATGGCGAGAGGCGCGTCATTGCGCGATTGCTGAAACAAGGAACGCAAGTTCTGGCACTTGGCGGTGGTGCTTTTATCGACCCGCAAACCCGTAAACTCATCAGCCAATCAGCTATTTCCATCTGCCTTGAGGTGCCGTTGGATGAGTTGGTCAAGCGGGTTGAAAAAAAGCCTGACAAGCGGCCTCTATTAGCGGGTCAAGACGTGCGCGCCAAGCTCACCGAGCTTTTAGAACAGCGCGCCCCGATTTATGCCGAGGCTGATATGCGCGTTGATGTTGGCGGTGGCACGCATGAACAAGCTGTTGCACGCCTTTTGGATGCGCTCGATAAACTAGACAAATGACGATAGTTTCTCTAAAGCCAAAACATGAATAAAACCACACATATGCCCGATGGCGATTTGGTGTCTGTCGCACTGGACGCGCGCAGCTATGATATTATTATCGCGCCGGCTCTGTTGGCCAAAGCGGGTGACTATATCGCGCCGCTTTTAAGCCGCCCAAAGCTGGCGATTATAACCGATAGCCATGTCGCCAAAGCGCATCTGCCTGCACTGCAAGCCGCACTGGATGGCGCGTCGATTGCGCATGACAGCTATATCGTACCGTCAGGAGAAGCGTCCAAAAACTTCGCGCAGTTGGAAGATTTATGCGATTGGTTACTCGCGCAAAAAATCGAACGGGACGATTGCATCATCGCGCTCGGCGGCGGTGTCGTTGGCGATTTGACTGGCTTTGCAGCAGCGATTTTACGCCGTGGCACACGCTTCATCCAAATACCGACCACCCTGCTCGCCCAAGTCGACAGCTCCATTGGCGGCAAAACGGCGGTCAATTCAAAGCTTGGCAAAAACCTTATCGGCGCGTTTCATCAGCCTGATTTGGTGCTGGCCGATATCGACACGCTGAAAACCTTATCGCCTCGCGAGCTACGCGCAGGCTATGCTGAGATTGTCAAATATGGCGCGCTTGGCGAGCGTGCCTTTTTCGATTGGCTCGAGACAAATGGCGAAGCCGTGTTGGCGCTCGACCCCGACGCGGTCGGCTATGCGATTGCCCAAAGCTGTCGCGCCAAGGCCGCGATTGTCGCACGCGATGAGCGCGAATCTGGCGAGCGCGCCTTGCTCAATTTAGGGCATACATTCGGCCATGCATTCGAAAAAGTCGCAGGCTTAGGCGATGCGCTGCTGCACGGCGAGGCGGTCGCTTATGGTATGGTTTTGGCTTTTGCTTTTTCTAGTCACCGTGGCCTGTGCGCCGCCGATGAGGCAGCGCGCTTGCAGGCGCATTTAGCCGCTTGTCAATTGCCGACAACAATGGCCGAGACGGGCGACGGGACATTCAAGGCGGATGCCCTTATCGAGGCCATGGCACAAGACAAAAAAGTGAAGGATGGCAAAATGCGGTTTGTTCTGGCGCGGGCGTTGGGCGAGGCATTTCTTGCCGATGATGTAACGGGCGAAGATTTGCGTCCCTTTTTAATAGCGCAAGGAGCGCAGGACTGATGGAAGCTGTTTCCGTTGGGCTGATATGGACGGCGGGGTTGATTGTTTTTCTTCTGGTGCTATCAGCTTTTCTTTCTGGCTCTGAAACCGCGCTCACCGCGACCAGCAAAGCGCGTATGCTGCGCTTGCAGCAAGATAAAAAGCGCCGCGCGCGTTGGGTCATTGCCCTCATCGAGCAAAAAGAACGCCTGCTTGGTGCGATTCTGCTCGGCAATAATCTGGTCAATATTTTGGCGTCAGCGCTTGCCACGCGGGTTTTTCTCGAAGTGTTTGGCGAAAGCGGCGTGGTCTATGCCACTTTGGTGATGACCCTGCTCGTGGTGGTGTTTGCTGAGGTTGTGCCAAAGACATATGCCATTCGCGCGCCCGATATCACGGCTCTGCGGGCGGCTGGGCCGTTGCGTATTCTGGTGTTTATTCTGGCACCGATTACCCGCACCATCGTGTTTATTTCAGGCACGGTGTTGCGCATTACGGGTCTGGCGAACTCAGCCAATGTCAGCCTTGTGCCTGCGTATGAAGAAATTCGCGGTGCTATCGACCTGCACCACCAAGAAGGCGCGGTGCATAAAGGCGACCGCGATATGCTGGGCGGCATTCTCGACCTTGGCGATACGAGCCTCGAAGAAATTATGATTCACCGCAGCGCCATGCAAACCATCGACGCTAGCCTGCCCAGCGACGAGATTATCGCGCTGGTGTTGGACAGCCCCTATACGCGTATCCCGCTATGGCGCACCGAGCCTGAAAATATTATCGGCGTGCTGCATACCAAAGATTTGCTGCGCGCACTGGCGACCAATCCGACGGGTGCTACCAATGTGGACATCGCCCATATCGCCAAACCGCCTTGGTTTGTGCCAGAGACCACATCGCTGCGCGAACAATTAAACGCGTTTCGCTCGCGCAAAGCGCATTTTGCTCTGGTGGTTGATGAGTATGGCGCGATTATGGGACTGGCGACCATGGAGGATATTCTCGAAGAGATTGTCGGCTCGATTGATGACGAGCACGACCGCCCAGATAATTTGCTCGTGCAACGCCCCGATGGCACATTAGAGGTCGCGGGCGCGCTGTCTATTCGAGATTTAAATCGTGAAATGGGTTGGACATTGCCCGATACAGAAGCCACCTCAGTGGCGGGTCTGGTGATTCACGAGGCGCGGGTGATTCCAAAAGTCGGCCAAGTATTCGAGTTTCACGGGCTGCGTTTCCGCGTGATGAGCCGTCAACGCAATAAGGTTTTACAAATCCAGATTTCAAAAGCGCAATAGTTTTAGTCGCCGTCCGCTTCAAGTGGGCTTTTCAGCTTCAGAGCCAAAGCGTGGATGGGGCTGTCCATATGCTCTTTCAACGTCTCGAAAACCTGCCGCTGACGGTCAATCCGCGAAAGACCCTCGAAAGCGGCACTCACCATATGCACCCGAAAATGCGTCTCCCCTTCGGGGCGTGCGCCTGCATGGCCTTCGTGTAAATGCGACTCATCAACTACGTGTAAGCTGTCAGGCGTATAGGCTTTGGTTAACTTTTCTTCTATAATATCGCGCAGCAAGGCTTGTCCCTCATGTGAGTTTGGCGTATTTCAGTTTGCGGCTTTTTGACATATATCGCAAGTGTGACGGCAAATCTTGCTATACTCTGGGACGGACGTAACCCGCTAATGGATGAACATTGATGAATTTAGGGTCGAAATATTTTGATATGATACGCATGAGCCGCCGCGACGAAAAAAAGCGCGCGCAGGTGGGAAAGCACACGGCCTTGTGCGATTGGCCATCCTGTGGGGAAGCCGCCGGCTATCCCGCACCGGCAGGCCCACGCGAAAATGGTCGGCGCTATTTTTGCTACGAGCATGTCCGCGAATATAATCGCAGCTATAATTACTTTGAAGGCATGTCGAGCGATGATGCGGAAAGTTTCCGCCGCGCCGCGCAAACGGGACACCGCCCGACTTGGGCGATGGGGACGCGTCGTGCGCGGGGGGCAAAGGCTGAGGATTGGCAATTCCACGACCCCCTCGAGCTGATGTCCCATGCGGGCAAAGTCGAGGGCGAAGCGACGGGACCATCGGGTGTGACGATGGGGCAAAAGCGCGCGCTTGAGGTTTTGGAATTACCCGAAACCGCAAGTGCTGAAGATGTCCGCAAACGCTATAAAGTTTTGGTGAAGCAATATCACCCTGATGCCAATGGCGGCCAGCGCACACACGAAGAACAATTGCAAAGTGTCATTCAAGCGCATGATTATTTAAAAGCCTCTGGCTTTTGCTAGCCCTTTTGTTCTGCGCGCCTTTCTGCTAACACCTTATCCAATCATGGATGTTACGAACTTTGGAGATTTCGATGAGTGATAAGGCCAAGAAACCAGATGCGGGCATGCCGAGTGCGCCTGACACGAAAGTAAACGCCCGCGATGTGTTCGGTATTGATATTGATATTGCCCGAGACATAGAAGTGCCGGCCTTTAGCGCGCGCAGCGAATATGTGCCAGACCTCGACGAGAACTATTTGTTTGATGCAAAAACCACACTGGCGCTGCTGGCGGGCTTTGCGCATAATCGCCGCGTCATGGTGCAAGGCTATCACGGCACGGGCAAGTCAACCCATATCGAGCAAGTCGCCGCGCGCCTCAACTGGCCATGCGTGCGCGTCAATCTCGACAGCCATATCAGCCGTATCGACTTGGTCGGCAAAGATGCCATCGTGCTGAAAGACGGCAAGCAAGTCACCGAGTTTCAAGAAGGCATGCTGCCATGGGCGCTGCAAAATCCCGTCGCCTTGGTGTTCGATGAATATGACGCAGGCCGCCCCGATGTGATGTTCGTTATCCAACGGGTTTTGGAAATCGCGGGCAAGCTGACCCTGCTCGACCAGAACAAAGTCATTCGCCCGAACGAAAGCTTTCGCCTGTTTGCGACCACCAATACGATTGGTCTGGGCGATACATCGGGTCTGTATCATGGCACGCAGCAAATCAATCAGGGGCAGATGGATCGCTGGAACATCGTGACCACGCTGAACTATCTATCGCATGAGCACGAAACCGATATTGTCCACGCCAAAGCGGATGGCTATAAGGGCGCGCAGGGGCGTGAAAAAATCGAGAGCATGGTGCGCGTTGCCAATCTGACCCGTGCCGCGTTTATCAATGGCGATATCTCAACCCTGATGAGCCCGCGTACCGTGCTGACATGGGCGGAAAATGCTGAGATTCTAGGCCAAGATATTGCACTGGCTTTCCAGCTTACTTTCTTGAACAAATGCGATGAGTTGGAACGCGCCACCGTCGCGGAGTTTTATCAGCGTTGCTTTGGCGATGAACTGCCGCAAGAGACTATTTCGGTGTCAGACGGCAGCTAGGCATGGTCGAAAAATCACCGGTTGAAGAGTTTAAACGCGCCCTTACGCAGACGATGCGCTCGATTTCTGAAAAGGCCGAGCTATCGGTGAGCTTTGGCACGGAAAGGCCGACCTTGGCGGGGCTGAAGGCGCGCTTGCCGCAACCCGCAATCGACCTCGACCCGACTGATGTGCAAAATGTGCGCGGCCAGTCCGATAGTTTCGCGCTGCAATTGGCACATCATGACGACAGTTTGACAAGCCATCTTGCCCCAAGCGAGCCTGACGCACGCGCCTCTTTCGATGCCGCCGAGACAGCACGCTGCGAAGCCATCGGCACACGCGCGATGGCGGGGGTCGGGCAAAATATCAATGCCATGCACGCTCAGCGATGCGAGAAGCTCGGCTTTACAGAGACCATGACCCGCGAAGAAGCCCCCTTGGCCGAAGCTCTGGGTTTTATGGTGCGTGAAAAACTGACAGGCGTTGCACCCCCTGCCCCCGCTGCGGGTGTCGTTGCGGCATGGCGCGATTGGATAGACGCGCGCGTCGGCGATAAAATCGGCGGACTGGAAGCCGTGATGGACGACCAACGCGCCTTTGGTAAATTGACCCGCGATATTTTGGTCGATTTAGACCTCACAGAAGCGACTGGCGAAGATGAACAGAGCGATGGCGAAGAAGGCGACGGTCAAGACGCAGAAGACGGGGCCCAAGATGGCGAAGGGGGTCAAGCGGAAAGCCAAGAGGGTATGTCGGCTGATGACATGGAGATTGGCGATGCCGCGATGGAAGACGGCGACGAACAAACCATTCAGATGGACGGCGAAGAAGTTGACGGCGAAAGCGACGGCGAAGAGGCGGGCGAAGCCGCACAGCCTTACGCCGATGGCACGGTGAACCCTGAGAAATCTGCTTATCACATATATACCAGCAAATTTGACGAGACCATTGAAGCAGAAGAGTTATGCGATGCCGAAGAATTGGAACGGCTGCGCGATTATCTCGACCAGCAATTGCAGCAAATGCAGGGCGTTGTCGCACGCCTTGCCAATCGGCTGCAGCGTCGTTTGCAGGCGAAGCAAAATCGCTCATGGGAGTTTGACCTTGAGGAGGGCTATCTCGACCCTGCACGGCTATCGCGCATCATTATGGATCCGATGCAGCCGCTTTCTTATAAAATGGAAAGCGACACGACTTTCCGCGATACCGTCGTGACTTTGCTGCTGGATAATTCTGGCTCGATGCGCGGACGACCGATTAGCGTGGCAGCGATGTGCGCCGATATTCTGGCGCGCACTTTGGAACGCTGCAATGTGAAAACCGAAATTTTGGGTTTCACCACGCGGGCTTGGAAAGGTGGGCAAGCGCGCGAAACATGGATGAGCAATGGCAAGCCGAGCCATCCGGGTCGGCTGAATGATTTGCGCCATATTATTTACAAAGGGGCAGACACCCCATGGCGACGCGCCCGACGCAATCTGGGTCTGATGATGCGCGAGGGGCTTTTGAAAGAAAACATTGATGGCGAGGCGTTGATTTGGGCGCATAATCGTTTGCTGGCACGGCCTGAGCAGCGCCGCATTTTGATGGTTATTTCAGATGGCGCGCCAGTTGATGATTCAACTTTGAGCGTCAATGCGGGTAATTATCTGGAAAAGCATTTGCGCAATGTCATCGAAGATATCGAGACCCAATCGCCAGTTGAGCTGATTGCCATTGGCATCGGCCATGATGTGACGCGCTATTATCGCCGCGCGGTGACCATCGTCGATGCCGAGCAGTTGGGCGGGGCGATGACCGATAAGCTGGCTGAATTATTCGAAGAAAATGAGGGCGATAAAAAACGCGAAAAGGGCGTGAACACAGGGGCTTTAAAAGCAGGCGCTAAGCCGCTTTTGTCGAAATCAGCTTCTTGAGTTTCAAGGCTTTGGCCGAAAGCTGCGTGTCTTTGGCTTTCATTAAAAACGCATCAATGCCGCCAATATGTTCTACCGAGCGCAGCGCGGCGGTCGAAATACGCAGACGCAAAGCGCGTCCCAAAACTTCGCTTGGCAAGCTGACTTGCTGCAAATTAGGCAGAAAACGCCGCCGCGTTTTATTCATCGCGTGGCTGACATTATTGCCGCTCATTACCGATTTACCCGTCAATTCGCATACACGTGACATGTGCTTGCTCCTGTTCATCTCATTAAAAGATGCCCTGATATAGAAAACCAGTTGGCTCCCGTCAAGCGATTTTCAGGCCGCATCAAACCCAATCTTGGTGATTTTCATTATCGCACTGCCCGTGATAACCACACCGTCGCTGCCCACCAGTTGACCGCTGACAAAACCAGTGCTTTTGCTCGCCCGCGTACACGCCCCTTCGCAAATCAGAAAATCGCCCTTTTTGCCCGGCGACACAAAATCCATATTCATGCTCATGGTCGGCGTAAAGACATGCCCGCCGAGCTTTGCGTGCAAAATAAAAACGAGGCCGACATCCATCACCGTCATCAACATGCCGCCATGACAAATACCCGCCGGATTGCACATATGCGACAGCACCTCGAAACCGAGTTGGCTTTCCGTTTCGCTCTCGCGGATATAAAGCGGGCCGACATGGGCGATAAAATGCGTATCAAGATGGTCGAAATGGCCATCAAAATCGAGCGGTCGCCAGCCTTCTGGAATACTCATGATTTTTTACTTTTCTCTGCCTGACTAAGGGGTTGAATAAAGCCGAATAAATGCGCCGCTACTTTGCGAATTTGAATCTCCTCCGAGCCTTCCGTAATCCGATAACGCCGATGATGCCGATAAATATGCTCGAACGGCATATGGCGCGAATAGCCGATGCCGCCATGCACTTGAATGGCACGGTCTGCTGCCTCGCACACCAACCGATTGGCGCGATAATTACACATCGACACTTTGTCTGATAAATAAATCGCCACTTCTGGCTTGCTCATCGTGTCCATTTGCGCCGCCGTTTTATACACCAGATTGCGAATCATCTCGCATTCGGTATGCAATTCGGTAAGCGGAAATTGTATCGCCTGATTGCCCGCTAGGGGTTTGCCAAAGGGCGCGCGCGACTTGGCATAGGCGACGGATTGGTCGATGCAATATTGCGCCGCCCCGACCCCGCTTGCGGCTTGGCGAATACGGTTTTCATGCACGAAGTGCTGCGCCAAAGCCAAGCCATTATCCAACGCGCCCAAAATCGCGCTGTCGGGCACCCAAATATCGGTGAACGACACACGCGGATGGTCGGTCGGCATGTTGAACGTCCACATATATTCTTCAACTTTGACGCCCGGGTCATCGGCTTCGACCAGAAAACAAGTGATGCCTTTGGCCGTGCCATCCGCCCCAGAGCTGCGCGCAAACAACATAACATGCGAGGCGACATGCATCCCCGTCGTCCACATTTTCTCGCCATTCAGCAGCCACCCATCGACACCATCGCGGGTTTCGCGCACGGCTTTGGTTTCCATCCAAGTTGCATCCGAGCCATGGTCAGGCTCGGTCAACCCAAAGCAAATACGATGCGTGCCCTGCAACATGCCATTGATAAATGTGTCGGCTTGTTCTGGCGTGCCGAAATCGCGGAACATCAAAACTTGCGGCAGATTGCCGACAATCGAGCTTTCATTTTGCAAATCATTATGCAGACCTAGCCCCTTATGTGCGAGATGCTCGCGAATAACCGCCATCGCCAGATTCGACCCATCCGCCCCGCCATATTCTTTCGGCAAGCCAAACCGCAAATGCCCCGCTTTATCGGCACGACGACGCATCTCGCGCAATAATTCTTCCCATTCAGGACGCGGCAGGCCGTTATTATCCCAATCCGTACGGGCATGCTCACGCCGATGGTCAAAAAAGCGATTATTATCATCCTGCATTTGCAGCGGCGTAATCTCCGCCTCGATGAACTTATCCAAAGCGGCCAGATAAGTGCGGATATCTTCTGGAATCTCGAAGTCCATAAATGCCTCCCTCAGCACATTTTAAGCTGCCCCAAGCATGGCGAAGGGGGGGCGGTGTGGCAAGGTGAAAAACCGATGCTTTTGCGACCCACTATATATGGCCGTGAACAGATAGGGCACAACTACTATGTAAGTGATTCGGACATGCTCTGTTCTTAGCCTGTTCACTGGTGTCTCTAAAAACTGATTCGAATCGAATCACTTTCGAATCACTTCTCTCAAATGCTGCTTGCAATATTGGGGGCGTTTGCGCATTTTGAGCCTATGTCTGGCATTTCTTTCCAACCCAATTTGCGCATTGTTCTTGGGCCGACCAATACGGGCAAAACCCATCTCGCTATGGAGCGTCTGCTGGCGCATGATAGCGGCATGATTGGCCTGCCGTTACGGCTGCTGGCACGCGAGATTTATGACCGCTGCTTGCGCGGCGATTTTGGCCATGTGCATAAAGCCGATTTGGCGTTGATGACGGGCGAAGAAAAAATCCTGCCGCCCAAGGCGCGCTATTTCATCTGCACGACTGAGGCCATGCCGATTAGTCGTGAGGTCGAGTTCATCGCCATTGATGAATGTCAGCTAGCCGCCGATGCCGAGCGCGGGTTTGTTTTTACCGACCGTGTGTTACATGCACGCGGCACGGCTGAAACAATCTTGCTCGGGGCTTCCACCATGACGCCTATTTTGCGCCAGCTCTTGGGGCGGATTGAAATTGAAAGCCGCGTGCGATTTTCCCGCCTCAATTGGGGCGGCGGACAAAAGCTATCGCGCCTACCACGGCGAAGTGCTATCGCAGCCTTTTCGTCTGAGAATGTTTATGCGATTGCCGAGATTATTCGTCAGCAGCGCGGCGGTGCTGCTGTCGTGATGGGCGGTCTAAGCCCGCGCACCCGTAATGCGCAAGTTGAAATGTATCAATCGGGCGAGGTCGATTTTCTGGTCGCCACCGATGCCATTGGCATGGGGCTGAACATGGATGTTGACCATGTGGCTTTTGCCCAAAGGCGCAAATTTGATGGCCGCCACCATCGTGAGCTCACGCCGGCTGAGTTGGCACAAATCGCAGGCCGTGCGGGTCGCCATACACAAGATGGCAGCTTTGGGGTGACGGGCGATTTAGACCATTTCGACGATGAGCTGATTGCGCAAATCGAAGCCCATGAGTTCGAGCCGATAAAAGGATTGTTCTGGCGCAATCCCAATCTTGATTTTTCCTCGCTTGAGGCATTGCTTATCAGCCTTGAAAAGCCTGCCCCACGGGCTGGCCTGATGCGCGCGCCTGTGGCTGATGACCAGCAGGCGTTAAAACTTTTAAGCCGCGACCCTGATACATTGGATTTGCTTGGGGAGGAGCATCGCTTGCGGCTTTTATGGGAAGTGACACAAATGCCTGATTTTCGCAAAACCACGCTTGGCGAACACAGCGCGCTTATCGGCGAGATGTTTGCTTTTCTCTGCGATGATGAAGGGCTTATTCCCGAGGCGTGGCTGAGCGAGCGCATTGAGCGTTGCGACCGTCTTGATGACGACCTTGATACTTTGTCGATGCGGCTTGCGCATATCCGCACATGGACTTATATCGCACAGCGCAATGATTGGTTGGCCGACCCTGCGCATTGGCAGGGGGTCAGTCGGGGGGTTGAAGAGCGTCTTTCGGATGCGCTGCATATGAAATTGATGGGCAAGTTTGTTGACCGCAAAACATCGGTGCTGATGCGACGTCTGGCGGGGCGCGAGGATATTGTCGCGCAGATTGAAGATAGCGGCGACATTCTGGTGGCGCACGAATATATGGGACGGCTGAACGGTTTGCATGTCGAGCGCGACCCTCGATTGAAAGGCGCACCTGCTGGCACGGCACGGGCGGCGGTTGAGAAATCTGTTGGCGATGCCTTGCGCACACGCGCCCAGCTTATCGCCCATGAAAGGGATGATGCGTTTAGCCTGACCGAGACGGGTGAGGTTTTGTGGCAAAATGCGGCGATTGGAAATATCCAGATTGCAGGCGGCAACGATGCCGACCGCCTTTCTTATCTCACGCCATCGGTGCATTTAATCGCCGACGAAACGCTGACGGGCGAGCCACGCCAACGCGCCGAGGCACGGCTGACGGATTGGGTGCGCCACAAAATCGCCACCGAGCTCGCCCCGTTGAAACAATTACAAGAAGCCACCGCGCTTGAAGGACTGGCGCGCGGGCTAGCCTTTCAGCTTTTGGAAAATAAAGGCAGCCTGATGCGGCGCGATGTCAGCGCGGTGCTGGCCAAACTCGACCAACCGTTGCGCGGGGTTCTGCGCAAATTGGGCGTGCGCTTTGGCTTCTATACTATTTTTATGCCCGCCTTGCTGAAGCCTGCGCCGGCGCGACTTTTGGCTTTGCTCAGCCTGATAGAGCACAATCATAGCGCCGACACGCCACGCACCATAACCCGCGATATCGACGCGCTGCCAAATGCGGGGCTGACCTCAGCTGGCCGCGAAACGCTACCGTTTTGGCTGTACCGCGCCAATGGGTTTTACGCGACCAAAACCCGTGCCATTCGCCTCGATATGTTAGAGCGATTGGCCGATATCATTCGCCCGCTTTTGGCCGAGAACAAACAAGGCTTTCAGCCCACAGAAGCCATGATGTCCATTATGGGGTGCAGCGCCGATGAGTTGGCCGAGATTTTAACCGCGCTTGGCTATCGCCCGCATGTGCTCGAACTATCCGAAACCGAAACCGTGACGCTCTGGCGGCCTCAACGACATATAAAACGTCCTAAAAGCAAAACAAGCGCGCCCAAGAAAATAAAGAAAGCCCCGCGCCGAACGAAGCAGCCCGACCCGCATTCGCCTTTTGCTGTTTTGAAAAACCTACAATCAGGCAGTAAGTAGATGATGAAACCACCTCCCTCTTCCATGCGCGTTGATAAATGGCTTTGGCATGCGCGGTTTTTCAAAACCCGTACGCTTGCGACCAAATTAGCGGCGGCGGGTAGCATTCGGATAAATGGACAGAAGCAATCGCGTGCCTCGGCCAGTGTCAAAATTGGCGACATATTGACCTTTCCGCTCAATCATTATGTGCGGGTAATCGAGATTGTCGCGCTCAGCACACGCCGCGGGCCCGCAGCAGAAGCGCAAACGCTATACATTGACCGCGACCCGCCCCAGCCGAAACCCAAACAAGACAAAGTCGCCCCGCGCGAATATGGCGCAGGCCGTCCCACCAAAAAACAGCGTCGTGCGCAAGAGACTTTTACGGGACGTAATGAAATTGGATAAATCAGGCGTAAAATTCGATATTGCGCTTTGGCGCATCACGCGCTAGATGAATTGCCATGCTAGATAAATTAAAAAACATGTTCACCGAAACAGTCGCTCCTGATGCGGCGCCCCAATCGGATGCTTTGCACATTGCAGCGGCGGCTCTTTTGGTGCGGGCTGCCCAAATCGACGGGGTGATGGATAGCGGCGAGGAAAAATTATTGGCGCGTCTTGTCGGCCCACATTTTGGTCTGGACGACATGGCGGCCAAGACACTCATTCGCGAGGCCGAACAAGCTGCCGATGAAGCAAGCGACTTGTTTCAGTTTACCAAGCGCATCAATGCGCATTTTAGCGAGGCGCATAAAATTATGTTGCTGCAATTGCTCTGGCAAATCGTTCTCAGCGATGGCGTGATTGATGATTATGAGGCGAACTTGCTTCGCCGTGTCGCTGGGCTTATACATGTCACCGACCAACAGGCTGGGCAGGCGCGCAAGGCGGCTGAATCGGCTCTTAATTCTTAGGATTCCACGCGCAAATGACCTATATCGTTACCGAAGATTGCATTAAGTGCAAATATACTGATTGCGTGGAAGTCTGCCCCGTCGATTGCTTTTACGAGGGCGACAATATGTTGGTTATTCACCCCGACGAATGTATTGATTGCGGCGTGTGCGAGCCCGAATGCCCCGCCGATGCGATTAAAGCCGATACCGAGTCTGGGCTTGAGAAATGGCTCGAGGTGAACACCAAATATGCCGATATTTGGCCGAACATCACTATTCATAAAGAGCCTCCCGCCGATGCCGATGATTGGCTCGGCAAAGCGGACAAATTTGACACGCATTTCAGCGCAGCCCCCGGCAAAGGCGACTAATCGCCCAAGCATTTGGAAAAACACGGCTTTTGTGATATACTCCCCGTATAGAGTGATTTTGATGAAAAGGCGTGTTTTGTATCGCCTTTTTTTGCATTTTGGAGTGCAACATGGCGACGGTGAAAAAACCAACAAAAAAGGCCGCGAAAAAGCCAACTAAAACGAAGGCGAAAGCGAAACCAAAGGCAGCCCCTAAAGCTGTCGCTAAAAAGCCGCGCGCAAAACCCGCCACCAAAAAATCCCCCCCAAAGGCCGTGCGCAAGAAGCCAGCCGCGAAAGCCAAAACGGTAAAAAAAGCCCCGCCGAAAAAACCCGAAGCCGTCCGCCGTTCGGCGATGGGGTTTCGGGTCGGTGAAGCTGTCGTCTATCCCGCCCATGGCGTTGGTCACATCACCGAGATTATCGTGCAGGAAATTGCGGGCATAAGCCTTGATTTGTTTGTCGTTAATTTCGAAAAAGAAAAAATGGTTCTGCGTGTGCCGCTCAACAAAGCCAAAGATATCGGCATGCGTAAGCTGGCCGATAGCAAGGTGATGGATGGCGCGATTAAAACGCTTAAAGGGCGCGCCCGTGTCAAACGCACCATGTGGAGTCGTCGCGCCCAAGAATATGAAGCAAAAATCAATTCGGGCGATTTGATTGCCATTGCCGAAGTCGTGCGCGACTTGTTCCGCAATGAAACGCAGCCTGAGCAGTCTTATTCTGAACGCCAACTTTATGAAGCCGCGCTTGAGCGCATGGCACGCGAAGTGGCAACCGTCGAAAAAACCACCGAAGACGAAGCGATTATCAAGCTCGAAGCTATTTTGGCCAAAACAACCGGTGCTGTGCGTCGCCAACCCGGGGCAGACACGGTTTAATTTTGCGGTTAGATTAAGCTCATGGTCCCGTAGCTCAGGTGGATAGAGCACCAGATTCCTAATCTGGGGGTCGGTAGTTCGAATCTACCCGGGATCACCACTTTACTTTAGAAGCGATAAATCGTGCCGACGCTCAAGCGGTCGCTTTCGGCTCCGTCGAGGTCTGTCTCGACATATTCGAGGCGAAAGGCGGTGTTGTAATTGAGGCTGAAATCTGCCCCGAGACCATAAATCAGGCCTTCTTTTTCTTCGTCATAGCTAGCTTCGCTAGCTTTTGCATCAGCGCGGGCTATCCCAAGGCGTAAGAATGGTTCGAACCCCTCGCCCGGCGAGCGCACAACACCCGACAGTGCCAATATCGACGCATCATTATCACTGCCATTGGTTTCGACATTAGCGATTGAGGTATAGCTAAACTCAAACGAAAAAAGCGGGTCAATCTGGCCACCAGCAAACAAGGTGAAGCCTTGGCTGTCCATATCAACGTCGGTGTCTTCGTAAGACATGAGGCCGCCGCTGAGACCGACATAGTTTTGCGCGGCCACCGGGCTAGCGATAAATGCGAGTAATATAGATGTAGAAATGAGATGTCTCATCGCTTTCTCCTATGCTTTCTCCTATAAGTGATTCGTTTCCTATTTTGCGTGCTGTGCGACAAAAAATCCAGATGCAATCTGATTCCATAGACAGTTTTCATACACACTCTATAATAGCGCTATGAAGAACGCCCAACGTGTCCCACCTGTCTTGCCCTGCTATGACGATTTAGCCGCCTCGTGCGCCTATGCATGGTCGATGATTGAGCACGGCGCAAAGGACAGCAAGACGGCGTTTCATACCCCATCTGTCGCGACAATCTGCGATAATCGCCCGACCATTCGTACGGTCGTGCTGCGCGATTGCGACACGTCATCGCGATGCCTGCGGTTTCACACGGATATGCGCTCAAGCAAAATAGCTGAGTTACAAGACAATCCCCGCGCTGCGATGCATTTTTACGACGCGCAGGCGAAAGTTCAGCTACGGCTCGGAGTGATATTGGAAATCCTAGACGGCGATGCGTATGACGCTGCATGGCAAGCGACGCGCCCGATGAGCCGCGAATGCTACCAAGTGACACGGGGGCCGAGCAGTCCGATTGCCGACCCCTCTGACGTGACCTTTGATGCCGACAGCACGCATGATGGCGCAGACCATTTCGCACCGATTCGCGCCCGTGTCGAAAACATGGAATGGCTATATCTTGCCTCTGGCGGACACCGTCGCGCGCTGTTTGATTTTTGCGCTGACACTATGATATGGCTCGTCCCATAATGATGTATCGACTTGCCCTAACCCTCACCATCGCCACGCTGATGAGCGCACCGACACTCGCTGGCGACGCAGCAAAAGGCGCGAAAATATATCGGAAATGCGTGTCGTGCCACATGATTGGCGACAAGGCGAAGCATCGCATTGGCCCGCATCTCAATGATATTATTGGCCGTGCGATTGCGGGCGCAAGCGACTATCAATACTCCAAAGGCATGAAAGCTTTTGCGGTGAGCGAAAAAGTCTGGTCAGAAGAAAACCTTGCGGCTTATTTGGCCAACCCGCGCAAAACCGTCAAAGGCACGCGCATGGCATTTGTCGGTCTGCGGAAAGAAAAAGACCAGCAAGACGTCATCGCTTATCTAAAAAAAGCTGCCCAATAAGCGCCTATTTCACCCGTTCCAGAATAGACAGATAATTGGCGACCGCAGCACCGCCCATATTAAAGACACCTGCTAGTTTGGCATCTTTGACTTGCATCTCATCGGCATCATTCATTAACTGACGCGCGGCCATCACATGCATTGAAACACCCGTTGCGCCGACGGGATGGCCTTTGGCTTTCAGCCCGCCCGATGCATTGACGGGCAGCTTACCGTCTTTGTAAACAGTCCCATCGGACAGCACATCCGCGCCTTTGCCGGCGGCGGCAAGCCCCATCGCTTCATATTGAATCAGCTCGGCAATGGTGAAGCAATCATGCGTCTCGACCAAAGACAAATCATCCAATTGAAGACCTGCCGCATCGAGACCCTTGCGCCACGCAGCCGCGGGCCCTTCAAATGCCGTCACATCGCGTTTGCTCATCGGCAGAAAGTCGTTGGCTTGCGCCCGTGCGCGTAACGCAATCGCCTTATCATGGCTTTGGGCGGTGTCCTCATCGCTCAACACAATGGCCGCCGCGCCATCCGAAATCATCGAGCAATCCGTGCGTTTTAGCGGACCCGCCACGATTGGGTTTTTGTCGCTTTCGGCGCGGCAGAAATCGACACCGAAATCTTTTTGCATATGCGCCAAAGGATTAACCGCGCCGTTTTTATGATTTTTCGCAGCAATCTGCGCCAGCGCATCGCTTTGGTCGCCATATTTCTGGAAATATTTTCCTGCCACCACGCCAAAAATGCCCGGAAAAGTCAGCCCTTGGTCGCCTTCTTGCGGCATATAACTGGCACGCGACAAGCAGCGTCCCACATCGCCACTCGACAAATGGGTCATCTTCTCAACGCCGATAGCCAAAACGCGGCGGGCGTGGCCTGCTTCAATCGCATTGGCCGCTTGAAAAACCGCCGCCGAACCCGAACCGCAGGCATTTTCAACCCGCGTTGACGGCGTGAAGCGAAAAGCGTCATCGACCTGCAAAGCCAGCGACGAAATAAAATCTTGCTCCGACATGCCCGCATTAAACGTCGCGACGTAAATCGCATCGATATCTTCTGCGCCAATGCCCGCATCGGCCATCGCCTCAGTGGCGGCGGCGACGAGCAAGTCTTCAAGACCTTGGTCTTCTAGTTTGCCAAATTTTGTGTGACCCCAGCCAACGATACATACAGACATTTATTTCTCCGCAATTTAAATGAATAATATCAGGCAAATTGGCCGATAGATGCCCTATCTGTCAAGCGCCGTTGGCTTCTAAAAAGGCCAAAATCTCTGGCCCAATCTCGTTTTCTAATCCGGGGCCAATATCGTGCCCCATGCCTGCCACGCTGCGCCAAATCGCGTTTGGCACATGGGCGGCGATGTCTTCGCCGCAGATAGGCGCAATCAAAGTGTCGGCATCGCCATGGATAACCATGAACGCGCTGTCGATGGTTTTTAGCCGTTCGACCCGACTGCCATCGGCAATCGCGGCGGCCATTTGGCGCACAATCCCCTGCGGATGAAACCCGCGCGCCGCAATTTTCTGCGCCATAGCATCGCGCGTTTCTTCAGGCGTTGGAAAAGCGGGGCTCATATGTTCGGCCAAACTATCGCGCAGATAAGCCACCAGAGCCGCTTCATCGTCAATATCGTCTGGTGCGGCCAATGTCGAAGCCTTTGGCATGGGCAAATCTGGATTGCCCGAACTCGACATGACGCATATCGCACTGGCACATCGCACGCCATGGCTAAACGCCAAATGCTGCACCACCATGCCGCCTAGCGACATACCAAAAATATGCGCCTTATCAATCTCTAGCCCGTCCATCAGGCCGATGACATCCTGCGCCATATCATCCAAACCATATGGCACGGGAAACCCACCACCAGATGCGCGATTCTCAATCAGCCCCATAATATCAGGCACACCTGCGGCATCGAATTTCTGGCTTTCGCCGACATCGCGATTATCAAATATAATCACCTCAAGGCCTGCGTGCGTGAAATAATCGATAAACGCCTGCGGCCACTGAATAAGCTGCGTCCCAAGCCCCCGAATAAGAATAAGCGGCGGCGCGTTTTTCGACACCTCGGGCGCAAAACGCTCAAAACACAAAGTAATGCCATTTGCCTGTATGAAGGCCATAACCCGTCTCCCATTCTGCTTTAATTAGTCTATACTCGCCCGCACTCAACACGCAAGCATATGGGACAACACGATGCAGAGAGATTTTTCCACACTCAGCCAACAGACATTCGACCTCGCCATTATCGGCGGCGGTGCGACTGGCGCGGCTATCGCGTTAGATGCAAGCTTGCGAGGGCTGCGCGTGGCACTCATCGATAAGGGTGATTTTTCTGCTGCCACATCGGCGGGTTCTTCCAAGCTGATGCATGGAGGCTTACGCTATTTGGCCAATGGCGATGTGCGTCAGGTGCGCGAAGGCTTGCGCGAGCGTCGCCATTGGAGCCGCATGGCCAAGCATCTTGTGCAGCCCTTGCCATTTGTCATTCCTATTTATGAAAGAAACACCCCCAGCTCCCTCATGGTGAAGTTGGGCTTGCACCTTTACGATGCGCTCTCCTTTGACCGCAACGCCCATATTGACCCGATGCAAAAAATAAGCCGCCATCGCCCGATAACAGCGGCGCAAGTGCGCGGTCTTATTCCAGATATTCCGCAGAATGGCACGCACGGTGCGTTAAAAGGTGGGCTGATGTATCAAGACGGGCAAATGCTCTCGCCGGAGCGTTTGTGTCTGGCGATGCTGCGCACCGCCATGCAGGCCGATGCGGTCGTGGTCAATTATGCGACAGCCACTGATTTTATCACGCAGGATAATCGGGTGACTGGCGTGCGCGTCAAAGATGGCCTATCGCGCCGCACCGCCACTGTATCTGCACAGGTCGTCATCAACGCGGCAGGCCCATGGGCGGATGCGTTAATGGCACAAGTGCAAAGCACGCCACCGCATAAAAAGCTTGTCCGTTCGAAAGGCATTCATCTTGTCACTCGCGCCCTGACGCATGGCGCAAGCCTCGCCATGCCGATTGCGGGTGAGCATTTATTTGTGTTGCCGTGGATGGGGCATTCTATCCTTGCGACCACCGATACCAAGTTCGACGATGCCCCCGACAATGTGCGCATCACGCAGGACGACATCACGCTGTTGCTCGATAAAACCAATGCGGCCTTACCAGATGCGAGGCTGACACAGCGGGATATTATCTATGCCTATGTTGGGCTGAGGCCATTAGTGGCAGATATAGACGACAAGGCGGGGGCGTCTTACGGGCTGTCGCGCGGCAGTGAGATTTACGACCACGCCGCCCATGGCGGACCAGAGGGCATGCTTTCTGCGCTTGGGGGAAAATGGACGACATCGCGCCGCTTAGGCGAACAAATTGTGACATGTGCGTTTGATAAGCTCGACAAGCCGCGTGTGGCGTCGCGCAGTGCAGATGCGATTTTGGCCTGCACACCGCGCGATGATTTAAGCTGCTTTATGGAGAAGATGCGCACGAGCCATCGCGATATTGAGCCTGCGCAGATTGATCTCTTATCCCGCCTTTATGGCCGCTTGCTGCCCGATATGCTAGCCAGTAGCACAGCGGGTCTGAGCCAATTGAAGGACAAGATATTGGCCGCACGTGTGGCTTTTGCGGTGCATGAGGAAATGGCGGTGCATTTGTCAGACGTTGTGCTGCGCCGCCTTATTGAGGGGCAATTAGGCACGCTGAGTGCCGCGCAGACCGACATCATAGCAGATTATATGGCGGCACAATTGAACTGGTCAAAAGCTGAGCTAGCCCGCCAGAAAGCCGCGCTCCACGAAAATTTGTTTACACCCGCTTAATTTGCGGTAGCGTGTTACTGATAACCGACTATCGGGAGGAACAATGCCTATCGCGCATCCTAAATTTGCCTATGAAAAAGGCCTGCATCAAATCGGCAATGGCGCGTATGCGTGGTTGCAACCTGATGGTGGCTGGGGGTGGTCGAATGCGGGACTGGTCGTCGATGGCGACCAGTCTTTGGTGGTCGACACTTTGTTTGATGTGCCGTTGACAATGGATATGCTGGCAGCTTTCCGCGATGCGACAAAAGCTGCTGAGAGTGTCAATAAAGTCGTCAACACACACCATAATGGCGACCATTGTAACGGTAATTGCTGCTGCCCCGACGCGCAAATTATCGCGCACAAAGCCACCGCCCTGCATATGCAGGCCGAGCCACCCGAACTGGTGCAAGGATTTTTGGACGCTGCCCCTGAGTTGGGCGATATGGGTAAATATCTGACCAGTTGCTTTGGCCCGTTCGATTTTAAATCGGTCACCCAAAAGCTGCCCGACACGCTGATTGAAGAAGAAACGACCATCAAAGTCGGCGATAAGGATGTGCATCTTATTCCTGTCGGGCCAGCGCATACGCCGGGCGACACGTTGGTGCATGTGCCAGACGACCGCACTGTTTATACGGGCGATATTTTATTCATTGGCGGCCACCCGATTATTTGGGAAGGGCCGGTGCAAAATTGGATAAATGCCTGCGACCGCATTTTAGCCATGGATGTTGAAACCATTATTCCCGGCCATGGGCCGATAACCACCAAGCAGGGCGTGGAAGAAGTGCGTCATTATATGGTGGCCATGCGCGATGAAGCGCGCAAGCGCTATGATGCTGGCATGGGCTACAAGGAAGCCGCCTTTGATATCGCGCTTGGGGTGTTTGATGATTGGGGCGACCGCGAGCGCATTGTGATTAATTGTGCGACTTTGTTTCACGAATTTGGCGCGCAAGATAAGCCAGACATTGCCGAGCTGTTTGCTGGCATGGCGGAATATGCGACGGCGCGCCCTCAAAAATGACCATAGAAATAAGAGAGATTGATGCCACTGGCCTAGCCTGTCCTCTGCCTGTTTTGCGATTGCAAAAGGCGCTGCGCGATGTGCGTTCTGGCGCGGGGCTAAGGCTGCTGGCGACCGACCCGATGGCGGCGATTGATGTGCCGCATTTTGCCGCTGAAAATGGCCATACGCTGGTCAGCACCCACACGGATGAAACCGACCTTTTGATTTTTGAAATTAGAAAAGCTTAAGCAATAAGGCTTGCTTGCACTTCGGGCGAAAAACCGACGGTGATTGTGCCACCATTGTCGATGACGGGGCGCTTGATGAGCGTCGGATTGGCCACCATGAGCGCCACCAAATGCGCCTTATCATCATTGTCTTTGTCTGCGTCTGGCAAGTTGCGCCAGCTTGTGCCGCGCTTGTTCAGCAATACATCCATTGGCTGTGTGCGTAGCCATGTTTCAATCTGGGTGGGCGCGAGGCCATCTACACGAAAATCATGGAAAGCGAAATCAACGCCTTGGTCTTGTAAAAAGCGGCGTGCCTTTTTCACTGTGTCGCAATTCGGAATACCAAAAACCGTGATGGCCATTATTCAGCAGCCAAATAACCAGCCGTTTGTAGCTCTGGTGTCCTATCAACGATGCGGCGATACTCATGCGGTGTCGCAATGCCTAATTGCGCGCGCACATCGGCCAAAGGCAATGTCAGCAAATGCTCCCAATCGGCACCCGGCAGATTCTTCGCCGCTTTACCCAAACGGAAAGCTTCCCGCAGGGGTTTGCCAATACCCAATTCAGGGGCTTGCTTGCGCGTTACCCAAAACCCAGCCGCGATAATCACCAAAACGCCGATATTGCCCAACTGACGCCATATCACCGCCAACAGACACAGCTCACCCAATGAGTCACGCCCATAGCCCGTCGTCACATGCCACAAATCATGCGCATCACGCATCCGCTCGTGATAAAGAGTTTGCTCAGGGCTAAACTCACGCACTTCATCGCGTCCCTCAATACTCGCATCGGTCAGCCCGTCAGCAGTAATTTGTTCTACTTTGGTGAAGTTATAATAACGCTCCCCCAATGACCCTTTTGGCAGACTTGCCAACCAATCGCGGTCTTGCAGATAATCAATCAGCGGTTTTTCGGCACGCACCAGACGAGCCCCGTGCTCGGTTTTCATAAAACGCTTAAAAGCGCGTGTGCCCGAATTGCCCGACAAAGCATCCAAAATGACGAACACTTGTTTGGTGTCTTCTTTATCGGCGATGAGCTTTTTAATCGCGCCTGCAATGCGGCTTAATTTGCCTTGCTTTGAAGTTGGCATGTTTTCCAAATTATCCATCTGTCGATTCCCTGTTATCTTTCTTATAGGCGAAATAAGACAAAATAACCAGTCGCAAAAAGGGGCTAGGTTGGAAGATGCACTGGTGCCCTTGGGCGGACTCGAACCGCCACTCCCGTGAAGGAAACGGATTTTGAATCCGTCGCGTCTACCAATTCCGCCACAAGGGCCAACCAGTTGCCCTCATTTGCCCTATTATTGGCGCGCCGTCAATAAGTCCCCGCACAAAACGCTTTTCATGGGGGCATCTGGCGGGTAGTGTCGCACCATGTTACGCGCACTTTACGACCGCACTTTGCAGCTTTCTGCGCATCGTCACGCCAGTTGGGGACTGGCTTTCGTCGCCTTCGTGGAAAGCTCGGTGTTTCCCATCCCGCCCGATATTATGCTCATCCCGATGGTCTTGGCCAATCGCGCGAAAGTGTGGATTCTCGCCGCCATCTGTACGCTTGCCTCGGCGGCAGGGGCTTTGGTCGGCTATCTGATTGGCTACGCGCTATGGGAAAGCGTCGGCCAGCCTATTATTGCGTTTTATAATGGCACCGCCGCGTTTGATAGATTCGTCGATTTTTATGATATTTGGGGCATCTGGATTGTGCTGGCCGCTGCCATCAGCTTTTTGCCGTTCAAAGTCGCGACCATCGCTAGCGGCGTGGCGGGACTTGCCTTGGGACCATTTTTTCTGGCTTGTCTTGTGGGGCGCGGCATTCGATTTTTTGGCGTTGCGGGTTTGCTGTATTATTTCGGCACGCATGGGCGCAGACTGAACCCGCTGAATCTACTGTCCACGCTGAGCTTGCAAAAACGCATCGCGCTCTGTTTTGTTTTGGCGTTCGGCATTATTGCGAGCGCCTTGGCCAGCGAGCTTATCGGCGGACTTGTGCCGTGCGATTTATGCCTCAAACAACGCATCGCTTATTATCTCGCTTTGGTCTTATTGGGCGTTGCGTATTTTTATGCCCCCCACGCGCCCTTGGCCACGCGGGGGCTTTTGCACACGGTCGGCATCATCTTTTTGGGCAATGCTGGATTGGGCATTTACCATGCCGGCATCGAATATGGCTTGTGGCTCGGGCCGGCCACATGCGGGGCGACCCATGCCATCAGCGCGTCACCCGAAGCGCTGATGGAAGCGTTAAAATCACAATCTATCGTTAGCTGCGATGCCCCCGCTTGGACATTGTTCGGCATCTCGCTAGCAGGCTATAATGCGATGGCCAGTGGCGCGCTTGCCATATGCGCCTTAAGTAATAGGAGTACGACATGACCCAAGACCCCCGCCTCAAGGAAATGATTCGTGTTGACCACGCGGGCGAGCATGGCGCGGTGCGCATTTATGACGGCCAGCTTGCGGTCTTTGACAAGATTGCTGGCATGGAGAAAACCGCCAATCTTGTGCGTCACATGGCGGAGGAAGAACAAGAACATTTGGCTTATTTTGACGCATTGATGGTCGCACGCAATGTGCGTCCTACGGCTTTGGGGCCGATATGGAATGCGGCGGGTTTTGCGCTGGGTGCTGTCACGGCACTGATGGGCGAGCGCGCCGCCATGGCTTGCACGGCAGCTGTCGAGACAGAAATTGATGCGCATTATGCCGCGCAATTAGACGCGTTGGAAAACGGCGCCGATGATGATTTGCGCGCCACAATCGAAAAGTTTAGAGCCGATGAAGCCAAGCACCGCGACACAGCCATCGCCCATGGTGCAGAGCAAACGCCAGGCTATGAAATGATGAGCAAGCTCATCCGCCTTGGGTGTCGGGTGGCCATTCGCGTGTCTGAAAAGATTTAGCTTACGGTTCGAGTTCGGTGTCCCAATACAGATAATCCTGCCAACTATCATGGCAATAATTGGGCGGAAACTTACGGCCATTATCGTGCAGTTCATAAACGCTGGGCTGGCGAGGTGACTGACGCGGTGTCATGCGCGCTTGCTCGGGCAGTCGCCCGCCTTTACGCAAATTGCACGGGCTACACGCCGCCACCACATTTTCCCACGTGGTGCGCCCGCCTGCGCGACGCGGAATGACATGGTCAAAAGTCAGCTCGTGCAATGCGCCGCAATATTGGCAAGAAAATCCATCGCGCAAAAACACATTAAAACGGGTAAATGCGGGGTGGCGCGGTGGCTTCACATAGGTTTTTAGCGAGACCACACTGGGCAATAAAAACGCTGTCGAGGGCGAGCGCACCACTGTTTCATAATGCGACACGATATTAACGCGCTCGAGCATCACGGCTTTTACCGTATCCTGCCACGCCCACAGCGAAAGCGGATAATAGCTGAGGGGGCGAAAATCGGCGTTTAAAACCAAAGCAGGACACGCCGCCGGATTTTTATAGTCAGGCGGGGCGGCTTTTACAAACTCAATCGCTTCGGTTTCGCTTCTTTGCACCTTGTTCACTCAGTCTCGTTGCGAATCATTTCATCCACCATAGGATAGCGCAAAACAACCCGACTCGCCAAAATGTTACGCACTCGTTTTCGCGGTGCGCTTTTTGGCGAGTTCGCCATTGTAGAACGTCCATAACAAACGTGCCGCCGCCCCCCGATAAGGCTGCCAGCGCATCGCAAACGCATCTAACTCGTCGGCACTTGGCTTTTCATCCAACCCATACATAAGGCGCACGCCATGTTGCAGTGCCAAATCACCCGCAGGAAACATATCGGCACGCCCCAGCGCAAACAGCAAATAACATTGCGCTGTCCACGGGCCGACACCCTTCATGGCAATCAGCGTGTCGTAAATCACCGCGTCATCGGCCTTGCGCAGGGCGACAAGGTCAAGCCCATCCGACACAATGGTCTGCGCGATACCGCGTAAATAACGCTGCTTAGGGCGTGAAATACCACACGCGGCCAGAGCCTCATCCGATAGCGCCAGCATATTTTCTGGCCGCATATCGCCCTCGCCGCTACCCATGGCTTCTTTGAAACGCCCAAGAATCGCCGTCGCCGCCGCAGTGGAGACTTGCTGGCCAATCAGCAGCCGCGCCAATCCGGTAAAGCCATCAGGCGTTTTGCGCAAGGGCGGCGTGCCGTATTTGGCAAACGCTGCCGCCAATTTCTTATCGTCTTTGGATAAGATCTCTAAAGCCTCTGTCAGATGTTTTTTTGTTTTATAAATTTTCATCACGACAAACTGTGACATATTGAGGGGTATAATGGAAGCACACGCGGATTTTATCACTCGTTTTGCGCCTAGCCCTAATGGCTGGCTGCATTTGGGGCATGCCTATTCGGCGCTTATCGGCGCGCGCGCAGCGCAGGCCGCGGGAGGGCAGTTTTTGCTGCGCCTCGAAGATATCGACATAGGCCGCGCGCGGCCACATTTCGTCGAGGGTATCTACCAAGACCTCGGCTGGTTGGGGCTGAGTTGGCCAACGCCGGTGATGGTGCAGTCCGAGCGCTTCGAGATTTATGCCGCCGCCCTTAAAACTTTGCGCGAACAGGAATTGGTCTATCCTTGTTGGGCAACACGGCGCGACATTGCTGAGGCCATCTCGGATAAGCCCAATTGGCCACGCGACCCAGACGGCGCACCCGTTTATCCGGGGCTTTATCGCGACCTGCCCGCGCATCAACGAAAGTCCCTTATGTGGGAAGGGGGAAGCTATGCATGGCGGCTCGATATGAAAAAGGCGCTGCAAATCGCTGCGCAAAAATCTGTCGCGCCACTGTCTTATATAGAAGAGGGACAGGGAACGGTTCTGGCGACACCCGAGGCTTTCGGCGATATTATACTGGCGCGCAAAGACACACCGACCAGCTATCACCTCGCCGTGGTGATTGATGATGCCGCCCAAGGCGTGAGCCAAGTGACCCGTGGCCAAGACCTCGCCCCTGCTACATCGGTGCATCGGCTGCTGCAAGTGCTGCTCGATTTGCCCGCGCCTATTTATCACCATCACGCTTTGGTGCGCGATACAAGCGGGCGGCGCTTGTCCAAACAAGCGTCTGACACGGGCTTTCGCGAGTTTCGCCAGCAAGGCATGTCGGTGGACGATGTGTTGGCGCTTTTGCCGCCGCCTATCGGCACGGGCGAAACCAAATAGCCAGCGACCCTAAAACACGATACTGTGTCGCGCATGAAAGAGATAGCTGACGAAGATACGCACGCCCTGCTGGCTCTGCTGCCGCAAGCCGACAAGGCCTTGACCAACTTGCGTGATGCTTTGCGTGGGAGTCCCCCTGACGGCTTAGACCAATTTGGCAAGCATGGCCGAGCGTGGGCGGCGACTTATGTCGAGACCATCACGCAAATGAGTGCCTATGCGCAAGCCATGCAAGGCGAGGATCGTTTTGCTGCTTTGGAACAAAATCTGACGCTCATTGTGGTTGGCGAATATTTAAATCAATTGCATGGCGGCTTGCCGATGAGCCAAGGCGAGATTGTGCGCCCTGCTGATTTGGGTTTTCCGGATGGCTTGCCAAACTTCGACGATACGGCGATTGAAACTTTGCGGCGCGAGGGTAACACGGCGGCACGACGTGCGATTGCCGCCCGACTGATGGCGCAAAGCGGTCAGCCAGAAGCCGATGCTGGCCTTGATGAAACGCATATCATCATCCGCGAGCAGTTTCGTCGCTTCGCCAATGATAAAATTATACCGCATGCGCATGACTGGCATTTGAACGACCAGCTTATCCCCCTGCCGCTTATCGCAGAGCTTGCCGCGCTTGGCGTGTTTGGGCTGACGATACCCGAAAACCTCGGTGGCATGGGTCTTGGCAAGCAAGCCATGTGCGTGGTCTCTGAAGAATTATCGCGTGGGTTTATTGGGGTCGGCTCGTTGGGGACACGCACTGATATCGCCGCTGAGTTGATTTTGCAAAACGGCACGGATGCGCAAAAGCAAAAATATTTGCCCGCCATTGCCGATGGCTCGATGCTGCCGACGGCTGTATTTACCGAACCTGATACGGGGTCGGATTTGGCCAGCATCGCGACGCGTGCCGAGCAAACACAAGACGGCGCTTATCAGATTAAGGGGGCGAAAACATGGATTACCCATGGCGCGCGCGCCGATGTGATGACGCTGCTGGCGCGCACCGACCCTGACAATAAAGGCCATGGGGGCTTGAGTATGTTTTTGGCAGAAAAACCGCGCGGGCAAGATGCAGCGCCGTTTCCAGCTGACGGTATGCAAGGCGGCGAGATTGGCGTGTTGGGCTATCGCGGCATGAAAGAATATGACATTGCCTTTGATGGCTTTGAGGTAAGCCAAGACGCGGTGCTTGGCGGGCAAACGGGCGCGGGGTTTAAACAGCTGATGCAAACTTTTGAAAGCGCGCGCATCCAAACAGCGGCGCGCGCCATTGGGGTTGCCCAAAGCGCGACTGAACTGGCTTTTGCCTATGCACAAGAACGGCAACAATTTGGTCAGGCGATTTATAATTTTGACCGCGTGGCGGGTAAAATCACCATGATGGCCGCTGAGATTCTTGCCGCGCGACAACTCACTTATTTCGCCGCGCGCAAAAAAGATGACGGCCAGCGTTGCGATTTAGAAGCGGGCATGGCGAAATTGCTCGGCGCGCGCGTGGCATGGGCAGCGGCTGATAATGGCTTGCAAATCCATGGCGGCAATGGCTTTGCGTTGGAATATCCGATAAGCCGCATATTATGCGATGCGCGGGTGTTAAATATTTTCGAGGGCGCGGCAGAAATTCAAGCCGATATTATCGCCCGCAGATTGGCTGAAGGAAATTGATGGATTTTATCACATATCTTATTCCGATAGGATTAGCTGCTGTTACATTGGTGCTGTTGGCGGGGCTGTTTAACATGCTGCGCAACGGCACAAGCTCAACGTCGCAAAAACTTATGCGCTGGCGCGTTGGGCTACAATTTGTCACAATCGTTTTGGTCATGTTGATATTTTATATTTCTGGAAGGTAGCATGGTAAAACTGAACAAAATCTACACACGCAGCGGCGATGATGGCACGACCATGTTGGCCGATGGCTCGCGCCGTGCCAAGCATGACTATCGCATCGCCTGTTATGGCGCGGTTGATGAAGCCAATGCAGCGTTAGGGATTGCGCGCTTGCACACGGGCGATATGCCTGCGCTCGATGATATATTGGCGCGCTTGCAAAATGATTTGTTCGATTTGGGCGCAGATTTGGCGACACCCGAAACCGACAAATTTGAGGTGCTGCGCATCTCGCCCGAACAAGTCACGCGGCTCGAAAATGAAATCGATGCGCTGAATGAACATATCGCGCCTCTGGATAGTTTTATTCTGCCGGGAGGGTCGGCGGCGGCGGCGCATTTGCATTTAGCGCGCACGCTCATCCGCAATGGCGAGCGTTTGCTCAGTGCCGCCACCCATGAGGGCGATGTGTTTTCTGACCCCGCCCGCCAGTTTATAAACCGCGCCTCTGACCTTTTATTCGTCGCCGCACGGGCTGCCAATGCCAATGGCGCCGATGATGTGCTTTGGGTGCCCGGCCAAAATCGCTCATCTCGCGTTTGACTTATTTCGTCCAATTCACTAAGAGTTTCACCATATGCGCGCCATATTTATGAAGGTGCTAGAACAGTGGAGACCAAATAATGAAAATCCTTGTCCCTGTAAAACGCGTGGTGGACTATAATGTCAAAATTCGGGTCAAGCCCGACCAAACAGGCGTTGATTTGGCCAATGTCAAAATGTCGATGAACCCGTTTTGTGAAATCGCTGTGGAAGAAGCCGTGCGGCTACAAGAAGCTGGCACAGCCACCGAGATTGTGATTGTTTCGGTCGGCCCAACGCAGGCTCAAGAGACCATCCGCACAGCCCTCGCCATGGGCGCAGACCGTGGTATTCTGGTAAAAACCGATGACGAAATGGAGCCGCTTGGCATTGCTAAAATATTGAAAGCCGTTGTCGAGGCTGAAAGCCCAGACCTCGTTATCCTTGGCAAGCAAGCCATTGATGGCGACAATAACCAAACGGGGCAAATGCTATCGGCTTTGCTGGGCTGGAGCCAAGGCACGTTTGCTTCTGAGATTAGTCTGGATGGCGATAAGCTGAATGTGACCCGCGAGATTGATGGTGGCTTGCAGAGCGTTAAAATTAGCATGCCCGCCATTGTGACCACTGATTTGCGCCTCAATGAGCCGCGTTATGCGTCGCTGCCGAACATTATGAAAGCGAAAAAGAAGCCGATTGATGAAAAAGAATTGGCTGATTATGGGGTGGATGCGGCACCGCGCCTTGAGATTATTAAAGTCGCCGAACCAGCCGAACGCGAGGCTGGTGTCAAAGTTGAAACCGTCGCCGAATTGGTCGACAAGCTGAAAAACGAAGCAGGAGTTTTGTAATGAATACGCTGCTAATTGCTGAACATAATAATGAAAATCTGGCGGATGCCTCGGTTAAAGCCGTCACCGCTGCTGCTCAAATGGGCGGCGAATTGCATGTGCTGGTTGCGGGTGCAGGCTGTGCGGGCGTTGCCGACCAAGCTGCCAAGCTGGACGGTGTGGCCAAAGTATTGCTGGCCGATGATGTGCAATATGAAAAACAACTGGCCGAGCCAATGGCGGCTTTGGTTGTCAGCATGGCGGATGGCTATGCGACCATCGCCACGCCGGCCTCGACCAATGGCAAGAACTTCACGCCGCGCATTGCAGCTCTTCTGGATTGCAGTCAGGTGTCGGACATCACCGCCATTATCGATGCGACGACTTTTGAGCGCCCGATTTATGCGGGAAATGCCATCCAGACCGTGAAGGTTACTGAGGCTCAAAAAGCCGTGACCATTCGCGCGACGACTTTCGCGGCTGCGGGTGATGGTGGCGCGGCAAGCGTCGAGGCTGTCAGTGCGGTCGACAATCCGGGACTGTCTGAGTTTGTGAGCGAAGAGCTGACAAAATCAGACCGCCCAGAGCTTACATCCGCCAAAGTGGTAGTCTCAGGTGGGCGCGGCATGCAGTCGGGTGATAATTTCCCCATGTTGGAAAAAATCGCCGACAAGCTGGGTGCTGCCGTTGGTGCTTCGCGCGCGGCAGTCGATGCAGGCTTTGTGCCGAATGATTATCAAGTCGGGCAGACGGGTAAAGTCGTTGCGCCTGAGCTTTATATCGCCGTTGGTATTTCGGGAGCTATTCAGCATTTGGCCGGCATGAAGGATTCGAAAGTCATTGTGGCTATCAACAAAGACGAAGAAGCGCCGATTTTCCAAGTTGCTGATTACGGTTTGGTGGCTGACTTGTTTACCGCCGTACCGGAGCTAGAAGAAGAACTCGGCAAAGCAGGCCTTTAAAGGAACAAAATGTCAGACGCACAAACGGTTGGCATCATCGGCGCGGGGCAAATGGGCTGCGGCATTGCCCATATTTTTGCGTTGTCTGGCACGCGCGTTCTTCTCAACGATATTTCTCAGGAACGCATCGAGGCGGGTATCGCGACCATTACGGGCAATCTCACGCGCCAAGTCACTAGCGGTAAAATTAGCGAAGCAGACAGCGACGCCGCCCTTGGACGTATTCACGCCGCCCCTAATTTAAGCGCCATGAGCGAGGCGGGGCTTGCCATCGAGGCCGCCAGCGAAAACGAAGCCATCAAAATCGATATCTTGCGCGAGGTCAGCTCGATATTATCCCCCGACGCGATTATTGCCTCTAACACTTCGTCTATCTCGATTACACGCTTGGCGGCGGCCACCGACCGACCCGAACAGTTTATCGGCATGCATTTTATGAACCCCGTGCCGGTGATGGAATTGGTTGAGGTCATTCGTGGTATTGCGACCAGCGATGCAACATTTGAAAAAACCATGGCGATTGTCGACACGCTCGGCAAAAGCGCCTGTGTTGCGGAGGACTTTCCAGCTTTTATCGTCAATCGTATTTTGCTGCCGATGATTAATGAGGCGATTTATGCGCTCTATGAGGGCGTTGGCAATGTTGACAGTATCGATAAGGCGATGCGTCTGGGTGCCAATCACCGTATGGGGCCGTTTGAACTGGCCGATTTTATCGGTCTTGATACCTGCCTGAGCATTATGCAAGTGCTGTATGATGGGCTTGGCGACAGCAAATATCGTCCGTGTCCGCTATTGATTAAATATGTTGAGGCGGGTTGGTTGGGTCGAAAAGCGGGCAAGGGATTTTACGATTATGCGGGCGACACCCCCGTTCCGACGCGCTAATCATTTCATTTTGGCTAAATAATAATCCACCAGCGCATGAACAGTGGCGGTGTTCCAATCGGCTTCGCCAGATAGGCGTCCGATTTCTTTGCCATTCGGGGCAATTAATAATGTCGTCGGCAAGCCAATAAGCCCCATCGCGCGCGCCGATTTATAGCTCGGGTCATAGGTGCGGGTTAAATGCGCGATGCCGATGTCATCCAGAAAAGCTTCTGGCTTATCGATGTCGCCACGGTCAACTGATAGCGCGATAACCCGCATATTTTGGCCTTGGTAACGTTGGGATAGCGCGTCTAATTGCGGCATTTCTTTGCGACACGGCGCACACCACGTCGCCCAGAAATTAACCAATAATAATTCACCGCGATACGTATCAAGCGTCAGGCGTGTGCCATCAGCCGTCTGCAGGGCGATGGTGGGGATATTTTTGGCCGTCGCATGGGTGATAAAATTCTTCAGTGTAGCCCGCTTTTCGCTACTCTGCATCTTGCTTTCTGCACCGTGCATCTTGTATAGGGTCTGAAGGCTCACAAAAACAAGCACAGCCAAAACAATCAGAATTGCAACGCGACGCTTGCGCGAGCCGACAAAACCACGGACAAAAGGTTCGAATTGTGACAACATACTAACCTCCTAAAAGGGAGTGGATAATGAGCAATCGCATGTGGGGCGGACGCTTTGGCGGCGACCCCGACGACATTATGGAAGAAATTAACGCATCCATCGGATTCGACCAACGTTTGTTTGCACAAGACATACGTGGCTCATTGGCGCATGCCGATATGCTGGTGGCGCAGTCTATCATCACAGCCGAGGACGGCGCGAGCCTTAAAGACGGGCTGACAAAGATTCTGGCTGAAATCGAAGCGGGTGAGTTCACTTTTTCGCGCACGCTCGAAGATATCCATATGAATATTGAAGCACGCCTTGCTGAGCTTATCGGTGATGCCGCTGGACGGCTACATACAGCACGCTCGCGCAATGACCAAGTGGCCACTGATTTTCGCCTCTATATCCGCGATACCATCGACCATTTGGCAAGCCAATGCGCCGCCCTCATCGACGTGCTAGTCAATAAAGCAGACGCACATGCCGAGACCATCATGCCCGGCTTTACGCATTTGCAGCCGGCGCAACCCATCACATTTGGCCATCATATGTTGGCCTATGTTGAAATGCTCGCGCGTGACCATGGCCGCCTTATGGATGCCAGAAAAAGGCTGAACGAAAATCCGCTTGGTGCGGCAGCATTGGCTGGCACAAGCTTTGATATTGACCGCCATCAGACGGCGCAAGCACTCGGCTTTGATAGGCCTACGGGCAATAGCATGGACAGCGTGTCCGCGCGCGACTTTGCCCTTGAGACATTGTCGGCGGCAGCGATTTGCGCGACGCATTTATCGCGGCTGGCCGAGGAGATTGTGATTTTCGCAAGCCCCAATTTTGGCTTTTTTGACCTGCCCGATGCGTTTTCGACTGGCTCGTCTATTATGCCGCAAAAGCGCAATCCAGATGCCGCAGAATTAATCCGCGCCAAATCGGGTCGCATTATCGGCGCGCTTACGGGGCTGCTGGTCGTGATGAAAGGCCTGCCACTGGCTTATTCAAAAGACATGCAGGAAGACAAAGAAGCTGTGTTCAATGCGCTGGATAGCCTGTCTTTGTGCCTTGCCGCCATGACGGGCATGATGGATACGCTTGGCATTAATAGCGATGCCATGCGCACAGCGGCGGGCAATGGCTTTTCGACCGCTACCGATTTGGCCGATTGGTTGGTGCGCGAGGCAGGCTTGCCATTCCGCGATGCGCACCATGCGACGGGTGCTTTGGTGGCCATGGCCGAAGAAAAAAACTGCGCGCTTACCGATTTGGACTTGGCGGATATGCAAAGCATCCATAGTGCCATCACGGATGATGTCTATACTGTGCTGAGCGTCGAGAACGCGGTCAAAAGCCGTACCAGTTTCGGCGGCACAGCACCTGACAATGTACGCGCCATGGTTAAGCAGTGGCAGGCGTGGCTCAAAAAAAATGGGGGCGCGAAATGAGACGCGAGGTAGGCCTATCGCTGCTCATGCTCGTGCTTGTCTGCACCACTATCAGTGCTTGCGGTAAACGCGGACCCCTCAGTCTGCCAACTGCTATGATTGAAATAGAGCGTTAAAATGGATCACTTCACCTATCGCGATGGGTCGCTTTACGCCGAGGATTTGCCCCTCGCAGAGATTGCCGCATCGGTTGGCACACCGTTTTATTGCTATTCAAGCGCGACCTTGCAGCACCATTACGCTGTGCTAGACACCGCCTTGGAACAAGCAGGCTTGGCCGAGCGACTGATTTGCTATTCGGTAAAAGCCAATTCCAATTTGGCTGTCATCGCCACTTTGGCAAAATTGGGGGCTGGCGCAGACATTGTCTCGCAGGGCGAATTAGTGCGCGCTTTGAAGGCGGGTGTCGCGCCTGAAAAAATCGTCTTTTCGGGAGTCGGTAAAACAGCCGAAGAAATGTGCGCCGCTCTTGAGGCTGGCATTTTACAATTCAATGTCGAAAGCCTTGCAGAAATCGACACACTGGCGATGGTTGCTCGCGCGATGGAGAAAACCGCGCAAATCGCCTTGCGGGTCAATCCCGATATTGATGCGCGCACGCATGAAAAAATATCCACGGGCAAAGCCGAAGATAAATTCGGCATTGCATGGGAAGACGCACAAAGCGGTTTTGCACATGCGCGCGACCTTGAGGGCGTCGACCCGATTGGCATTGATATCCATATCGGCAGTCAGATTACCGATTTAGCGCCGTTTCGCGCAGCGTTTGAGAAAGTTGCTGACTTGCTGGAACGCTTGCGTGCCGACGGACATAGTATTACGCGCCTTGATTTGGGCGGTGGCTTGGGCGTGCCGTATGAGCGCGACCCCGCGCCTGCCTTCACCCCTGCGGCCTACACGCAGATAATCGCCGAAACATTGGGGGCGAGTGGCTGCACCATTATACTCGAGCCGGGTCGCCTGATTGCCGCCAATGCGGGGCTGTTGGTCACATCGGTTATTCGCACCAAGCAGACGCACGAGGGGCGCGATAATGGCAAAAACTTCATGATTGTCGATGCCGCCATGACCGAGTTAATCCGCCCGACCTTATATGGCGCGTATCACGATATTCAACCCGTCGAACAAAGCGATGCCCCCGAAATCATCTGGGATGTCGTCGGGGCGGTTTGCGAAAGCGGCGATTTTTTAGGCCATGACCGAAAACTGCCGACGCTTTGCGAGGGCGACTTGCTCGCTGTCTTTGCCGCGGGTGCTTACAGTGCGGTGCTGGGGTCGAGCTATAATACGCGCCCGACCGCGCCCGAAGTTTTGGTCAATGGCGACAGGTTCTCCGTCGTGCGCACGCGTACCAATTACGAGACCATGCTGCAAAACGAAAACCTGCCCGATTGGCTGTAGATGAAAGCTATAGACCAGATGATTAAAATGAACGATGTCTGTTTGCGCTATGAGCCGGGACGCAATATTTTGAACAGGCTGACGCTGGATATTCCTCAAGGGGCGTTTCGTTTTTTGACGGGCCCCTCTGGGGCGGGCAAGACTTCACTGCTCAAGCTGATATTTCTTGCACACCGCCCGAGCGAAGGCCGCGTGATATTGATGGGGCAAGACACGGCCACTTTATCGCGCAAGAAATTAGCGCTGATGCGCCGCCAAATTGGCGTGGTGTTTCAGGATTTTCGCCTCATCGATAATTTATCGGTTTACGACAACATCACCTTGCCGCTGCGCATTGCTGGTCAAAACCCAACCCAATGGCATGACAACGCCGTTGAATTGCTCGATTGGGTGGGGCTTGGTGGTCAGCTAGAGGCACGCCCTGATACGCTATCTGGGGGTGAAAAACAGCGCGCCGCGATTGCCCGCGCCGTTATTACACGTCCGCAAATCATCATCGCCGACGAGCCGACAGGCAATGTCGACCCCGATATGGGCGAGCGTATTTTGCGACTCTTGGCGGAGCTAAACAAAATGGGCACAACCATTGTGATTGCCACGCACGACCAAAATTTGTGGGAAAAGTTTGATTTTCCGCGATTGCATTTAGAGGCAGGCCAATTGTCAGAGCTTGGAGGCCACGCATGAGTGCGACTGCCAAACCGAATATTTTACCGCCTGAGAATCTGGCAGGACCGGCGCTTAGTGCTGTGACCATGGTGATGACTTTCTTGGCGTGTTTGGCGTTGGGCTGTTCTATTTTGGCCGACAGGGCTGCCGAGCGCTGGCTGACGCGTGCGACCAGTGCGGTTAGCGTGCAAATTGTGGAAACCATACGGCTCTCTGCCGATGACCAATTGCCTGCCGTGATGCGCGAGCTGCGTGCCACGCCCAATATTGGCACTGTGCGTGTTTTGCCGCGCGAAGATTTGGTCGCTTTGCTAGAACCATGGCTTGGCGAGGGCAATATTGGCGAGGACATACCGCTGCCCTTATTGATTGAGATTACCCCGTCACGAAGCGCCAAACTCACGGCCAATCAGCTAACGGCGTTGGATGCGCGGTTGAAATCTGTTGCCCCGGGGGCGCGTCTTGATACGCATGGGCGGTGGCGCGAAACGCTCGAGACCACGGCGAATGCGTTAGAATTATTTGCCGCGCTCGTGCTGACCATGGTGAGCTTGGCGACCGCGACCGTTATTCTTTTTGCCACGCGTGCGGGCTTGTTGGCGAATGAAGAGATACTCAATGTGCTGCATCAGATAGGCGCGCAAGATGGCTATATATCGCGCCATTTTGAGGGGCATTTTGTCCGCGTTGTGAGTATCGCCGCTTTAGCTGGCTTGGTCGCGGCGTTGATATTTTTCTATGCCCTTGGCGGCCTTGTGCCAGAGGCACGTGCGTTGAACTTTCTGATTTACCTTGTGCCGCTTCCTTTGGCCGCGATTGTCTTAAGTTGGCAAGTGACGCGGCGTTATGTATTGCGCAATTTGCGCGCACAGCTTTAGAGTAAATCCCGTGTCGCGCTTTGAAACCCCAAAAAACGAGTTGCGCACCCAGCGCTTCATCACGCTGGCTTGGTTACTTAGCGGCGTGTTTATTTTATATATTGGGTCGTTTATTTTATTTACTGAAAACTTGTCAGACGATGCGGGCTTCGTGCCAGAAGCCGATGGGATTGTCGTGTTTACGGGTGGCACCACCGAGCGCATCCATGCGGGGTTGCGTTTATTGGCGGATAAGAAAGGCAAGCGCTTGCTCGTCACGGGTCTTTATGAGAACCAAACATTCGATAGTATTCTGGCGATAGCACGTCGCAGCACGGACGATATTCGGTGCTGCCTTGACCTCGATTACAAGGCCGAAAACACTGTGGCGAACTCGCGCGAAACGGCATTATGGGCCGATGCGCATGGATTTCGCTCGCTGATTGTTGTGACCAGTACGCAACACATGCCACGCGCTTTTTTAGAACTTCGCCGTGCGATGCCAACCGCACATTTGTCGGCTTACCCGATTGTCCCGCCTCAGGTAAAGCTTGAGCACTGGTTTGCTTTTCCCGGCACGATGGCGTTGCTGCTTGGCGAATATACGCGCTATTTATGGGCATTGACGGGTCTGCCAAGCGCAGGATAAGACAGGCTGATGCAAGACTCGAGAAAACCTAAACGTTTTTGGCTGTTTGCCCCTTTTGTGGGGCTTTTGGCGCTGGCGATTTTGGCCTTTGGGCTTTGGCACGGCGCGGGGCTATATGCAACTTCTGAGCTGGCCGCGAATGGTCTGCAATGGCGTAAAATCACCCGCACGGGATTTCCCGCCCGCCTGACACTCAATATAGATGCGCCGCGCTACACATATGATGGCCTCGCATGGCAAAACGACCAACTCACAGCGACATGGCTGCCCTTCAACACAAGCCATATTGTGCTCGACTTTATCGGCGCGCATCGTATCAAAACAGCCAAAGCGCACGCGACCGTGACCCATCAGGGAACTCTCATGAGTTTTATTGCAAATAGTGGGAGCTTTGCCCGCAGCTCATTTGAAATCCATCGGCCTGCCTTATCTGGCCGTTTTAGCAATCAGCCCGTCCAGATGTCGGCTGATTATGCCAACATCCATATGCGCCGCACACGCAATCCTGGCCAGTTGGAAACAGCCTTTCATGTTAAAAATCTGCACCAAACATATCGACGCATATCTGGCGGTGCGCCCATAGAACGGCTTGAGGGGACAATTCACATACCGCAAACAATGCTGACGCGGGGGGCGCAAGCGGGTGATTCAGTTACCTTCACGAATGTCACACTGGAGCTTGGCGCGCTCACATTAAAAGCCAACGGCACGGTGCAGATGCACCCCAGTGGCAACATAAACGGTAAGCTCGACCTTGATTTGATTAATCTCGGTGCGCTGTTATATGTGCTCGAAGATATTAATGTTATCGGGCAGCGCGACCGTAAAAGATTGTCGCGTGCGCTAACTCTCAGCACATTATTTGGCGGCAACACAAATGACCGTATCTCATTGCCGCTTCAGTGGAGAAACGGAAGAACGCAACTTTTAGGGATACGCATCGGCGCTGCGCCAAAATGGAAATAATTATTTATCGCGCCCGAAATTCGGCACATCCGTGTCTTGTCCCGCCTCGATAATCAACTCGCGAATAGACCCTGTGCGGTTAAATGTCTGCTCTAAATACGCGCTATCACCGCGTTGAATCGCATCCTGCAAAGCGTTCAAATCTTCACTAAAGCGCGCCAATACGTCCAACACAGCGTCTTTATTGCTGAGAAAAACATCGCGCCACATGACGGGGTCAGAAGACGCGATGCGGGTGAAGTCGCGAAACCCTGAAGCCGAATATTTAATCACTTCCGAGCGCGTATCGCTTTCCAACTGTGCCGCTGTGCCAACAATGTTAAACGCGATTAAATGCGGCAAATGGCTGGTAATCGCCAATACCAAGTCGTGATGCGCGGCATCCATAAACGCCACTTCGGCACCAAGACCGCGCCATAATTTAGCGACTTGTTCGACCGCAAAAAGACTGGTGCGCTCGTCGGGCGTTAGAATGCACCAACGCCCTTCAAACAGCGTGGCAAATCCAGCTTGCGGCCCCGATTGCTCCGTGCCGGCAATAGGATGGCCTGGCACGAAATGCACCCGCCCATCCAATAGGGGGGTCAGCTCTTGCAATACCGCGCCCTTCACCGAACCAACATCGGTGATGATGGCGTTGTTTTTAAGCCCCGGAATAATTTGCTCTGCCAGCGGTTTGATAACGCTCAACGGCGTATTGAAAAACACAATATCGGCATCGATACAGGCAGCTTCTGGCGTATCATGGACGCTATCAACGAAACCAATATCAAGTGCTTGCGCCCGTGTTTCAGCCGAGCGCGCATGGCCAGAAATATGCGCCGCCAGATTATTTTTCTTCAGCGCATGACCTAAGCTAGACCCGATAAGACCCAGACCAATCAACGCGATATTGGGTTTTTCTTGTGACTCATTCATCGGCGCACCTATTTCTTTTCAGCTTGAAAGGCTTGCAATGCGTCCACCGCCGCACGGTTTGCTTCTTCCGTGCCGACCGATAAGCGCAGCGCATGCGCCAATCCATAAGCGGCAAGCCCGCGCGGAATAACACCCTGCGCACTCATGAATGCTTCTGCTTCTTGCGCGGCGGCTTCATCGTCAAACGCGATGATAATAAAATTGGCTTGGTCTGCGCGCACCCGCAGCCCCAAACCACCCAATTGCTGCACAAGCCAATCGCGCCACTGCATATTATGGGCGCGACTTTTGGCAATATGTGCTTGGTCATCCAAGGCCGCTACGCCTGCGACCAACGCTGCCGTGTTAATATTAAACGCCCCGCGCACACGATTCAGCGCATCGGCAATGGTCGGTGGGCAATAGCCCCAACCAAGCCGCAAAGCCGCCAGCCCATAGGCTTTCGAGAAAGTGCGCGTCACCACCACATTGTCAGATGCATCGACCATGTCAAAACCAGTTGGATAAATCTCCGGGTCGACATATTCAGCATATGCGCCATCCAACACCAATATCACATGGCTTGGTAAACCAGCGTGCAAGCGCGCCAGTGCATCGCTATCCAACATCGTGCCTGTCGGATTATTCGGATTGGCCAGAAAAACCATCTTGGTTTTATCGCTCACCGCACCTAGCAGCGCATCGACATCGGCGGTCAGTTCGGCTTCTGCCACCGCAATCGGGGTTGCGCCAGCTGCGCGGCTTGCGAGCCTATACACCAAAAACCCATGCGCTGTGTGCAGCACTTCATCGCCTTGTCCCAAATAGCTTTGCGCCAGCAAATGTAAAATCTCACCCGAACCATTGCCGCAAATAATCTGCGCCGCTTTAATATTATGCAGCGTCGCTAGTTTATCGCGTAGCTCATGCGCGTTGCCATCGGGATAAACCGACGGGTCGCGCAAGGCCTGAAGCGCCTCGACAGCTTTGGGACTTGCACCGAGCGGGTTTTCATTGGCCGATAATTTGAACGGATTCTTGACCCCTTCAACCGAGGCACGCCCGCCCACATAAGACATCACAGCCATCACACCCGTATTTGCTTGTGGCTTGCTCATGGCGTATCCCCTAGCCGTCGGTAACGCCCCCAAACCACATCTTTATCATCGGGCGTGCGCGTTTCGACGAGCACATAATTTTCTGCCTCGTATATCACCGCGTCACCATCCACGGGCGCGGAGCGCTGCACCAAAGTCACCGCCATATCATCTTCTTCTAGGGCAATGATGCCATAACAAAGCGCTGTTATATCGCCGATTACGGGCAATCGCGCGAACACCCGCGCATCTCCCATCGGGGCTTCTGCGTGTGCCACATCAACCACGCCAATCGCGCGTGCCGTCGAACTCAAAGCAGCTTGCACATCAGCGCAAAGTTCATATGTCAGGCTTGCTCCAAAATGGGCGCGTGCTGCATCCATCGAGTCTGGCGTTGCAAAAACCGTCAGACCGCCTTGCTGATATATCGCCATGCCAATAATCTCGCGCCATATCGCAATAAGACCCGCAAGCGGCAATGCTGGTGCATGCGCCGATTGCCACGCCATGAGGTCGGCCATTTGTTGGGCTTCACGAGCCGGCCGCAGGGCTGTTCCATCGTCGCTTTGCGCTTTGCTGGCGGCTACTTGGGTGACGAGTTCGGCGCGCGCGCGCAGCAGTTCACGCATCTCGCCATCGAGTGCATCTATTTGCTGACGGATAGTCGCAAGGTCAAGCTTGGTGTCCATACTCAATCTCAAAATCCATTCATATCTTCACCTAGTCATAAGCAACGATACGGTGTAAATCAAAGAAAAGAATAGCCGCTTGCTTAAATATTTAGGATATGAAAACCAGTGCGTAAGACGAAAACAGATGATTTGAACGACAGCGTGGTGTTTAAAAGCGACACGCTTGCGCTTGACTGCGGCGCGGTGTTGAAAGATATCGAGATTGCCTTTCGCACTTATGGTCAGCTGAATGGGGCTAAAACCAACGCCATTCTTATTTGCCATGCGCTGACCATGGATCAGCACGCGGCCAACGACCACCCCGTCACGGGCAAGGCGGGTTGGTGGGCTGATATTATTGGCGCGGGCAAAATCATTGATACGGATAAATATTTCGTCATTTGCTCTAACGTGATTGGCGGGTGTGCTGGCTCGACAGGTCCGCAGACAATCAAGCCAGATGGCTCTGGCCCTTACGGCACTGATTTTCCAGTGCTGACAATTGCCGATATGGTGCGCGCGCAAAATCTGCTGATTGACCATCTCGGCATTGAGACGCTGTTTTGTGTGCTTGGTGGCTCGATGGGTGGTATGCAGGTATTGCAATGGGCGGTCGCGCATGGCGAGCGGGTGTTTGCGGCTGTGCCGATTGCGACGTCGACGCGTCATTCATCGCAAAACATTGCCTTTCACGAGGTTGGTCGCCAAGCGATTTTGGCTGACCCGCATTTTGCGGGCGGTGCGTATTACGATACGGATAAGCGTCCGCATAAGGGCTTGGCTGTGGCACGCATGGCGGCGCATATTACCTATTTGTCGGAAACCACATTGCAGCATAAATTTGGCCGCAATCTGCAAGACCGCGATGCGGTGACTTATGGCTTTGATGCCGATTTTCAGATTGAGAGCTATCTGCGTCATCAGGGGGTGACTTTTGTCGAGCGTTTTGATGCCAATAGCTATCTCTACATCACGCGTGCGATGGATTATTTCGACGTGGCCGCCGACCATGGCGGTAATCTGGCCGTTGCTTTTGAGGGTACGAGCACGCGCTTTTGTGTGATGTCGTTTACCAGTGACTGGTTATTTCCGACATCAGAAAGCATCCAGACTGTGCGTGCGCTCAACGCGGCGGGGGCGAATGTTAGCTTTGTCGAAATTGAAAGCGATAAAGGCCATGATGCGTTTTTGCTCGATGAGCCGGAGATGCATGCCACGCTGGATGGATTCTTGACCGCCGCTGCGACAGCGCGGGGCTTAACTGGGGGCGCGCAACATGAGTGACCCTAAAGCTACCGCGCATGGCAATCTGGCGAGTTCGCGGATTGATTTGCAAGTCATCGCCAATATGATTGAGGCGCACACCAAGGTTTTGGATATTGGGTGCGGCGATGGCACGCTTTTAGAGCTGTTGGTCAATGACCGACACGTTGATGCACGCGGGCTAGAATTGAGCCAAGCGGGGGTCAACGCATGTGTTGCGCGTGGCTTGTCGGTTGTGCAAGGCAATGCCGATACGGATTTATCTTATTATCCCGATAATGGCTTTGATACGGTGATTTTAAGCCAAACCTTGCAAGCCACGCAACGCCCGCATGAGGTGCTGACAGAAATGGCGCGCATTGGCGAACGCCTTATCGTCTCTATTCCCAATTTCGGCCATTGGCGGGTGCGTCTTGATTTAGCGCTAAATGGGCGTATGCCAATTACTGGCGCATTGGCGGCAAGTTGGTATGAGACGGCCAATATTCATTTATGCACGCTGCGCGATTTTGCCGCCCTATGCGATACGCTCGGGCTAAAAATCGACAGCTGCATCACATTGACACGCGGCCGCATGGGCAGAATTATCGGCAAGCCAACGGGATGGCATAATCTGTTCGCCGACCATGGCGTGTTTATTCTGGTTGAGCAATAACGCCCACCATGGGGCGGGCGCGCGCCAATCGTGCGCGTCGCACAGAAAGCGGCGCGGGGATTTGCTTGACCGCGTCAATCACCCAAACACCGCCGAAATACGGCGCGATAAACGCAGCACTCTGCTCAACGCGTCCCAACGCCGTCAACACACGCAAAGGCAAAAAGGGCGGCAGCATCAAAACCGCCCGCATGTGATGCGGCACAAACCCCGTACGGCGCAAGCTACGCGCAAATTGTCGTCGCAAGAAAGACCGCCCCGCCCCGAACGGTGTTTTATCCGATGCCGCCCATGAGCCCCGCCGATTGGGGATAATAAACATCGCGCGCGCATTGGGGCGCAACACGCGCCACGCCTCATCAAGCACGCCCTCCAAATGCGCAGCACTTTCTAGCCCATGCAACGCGACAAGACGATTGACGCTATTATCGCGAATAGGCCAATGGCTCTCATCAATCAATATGGTCGACGGGCTATCTGGCTTTGCAGCCAACACACCTTGCTGCGCAGGGCAGAGCAAATGCCAATCAGCCATCGGCCAAAGCGTGACCAAAGGTGCGGCATAGCCATAGCCCACCACCACATCGTCAGCCTTGGCGGGGTGTGGCCATATATGCTGTATGCGATTGGCCAGCAGGTTCTGCACATAACCGCCGAGGGGTTTTGCGTAAAACCTATCCAACTCGAAAATATCCACCACCATTAAAACCCTGCCATGCGCTTGTTGGGATTTCCTATTGCGTCCATTCACACTATAGTTTTATAGCTGAAACGATAGACGAAAAATGAGTATGAAGGAGTCACCACCATGACAGCTTTACAAATTGTCCAGATAGCGTGCCTAAGCGATAATTACGGCTATTTGGTGCATGACCCGAAAACGGGACAGACCGTGTCTATCGACACGCCCGAAACGACCCCCATTATGGCCGAACTCGACAAACACGGATGGCAGCTCAGCCATATTTGGAACACGCATCATCATTACGACCATGCGGGCAATAATCTGGAAATAAAGCAGCAAACGGGCTGCACCATTATTGGGCCAGCTGGTGAGGCCGATAAAATCCCCGGCATTGACCAAGCCGTCGATGATGGCGACACGCTGATGCTCGGTGCGCACAAGGTCGATGTGCTAAATGTTGGCGGCCATACATTGGGTCACATCGCCTATCATATCGCTGATGAGGCCTGCGCCTTTGTCGGTGACAGCCTATTCGCACTCGGCTGCGGACGGGTATTCGAAGGCACAATGGCGCAAATGTGGGCCAGTCTGGAAAAGCTAAACGCTCTGCCCGACGGCACGCAGATTTACTGCGCCCATGAATACACCACCGCCAATGCGCGCTTTGCCATAACCATCGACCCAGACAATCAGGCGCTGCAGCAACGCGTCGCTGAAATCGAGACCTTGCGCGCCGCCAATCAACCAACCGTGCCGACCGAGATTGCCCTCGAGCGTGCCACCAATCCGTTTTTGCGCGCCACTGACCCAGACGTGCAAGCCCGCCTCGGCATGACGGGGGCGGCGGCCGTCGATGTGTTCACCGAAATCCGAACCCGCAAGGATAATTTCTAACGGTTATGCCCGAAGACATGACCAAGCTTCGCTATATCCACCCAAACGGGCCAATTATCGAAGAGATTGACTGGGTGGATGCCGAAGCGGTCTTTTTACCCTATGGCAATGAGACAGGTGCCATCTGGCTCGACAGTTGCGATAGCCATCACGCCGCACGCTATAGTTTTATCGCACGTGCCCCTTACAAGACCATCGCCGTGCAAGACTGGCAAGCCCATGAGGGGTTCGCCGCATTAGATAGCACGCTGCGCCAATGGGCGACATTATGGGACGACCTACCCGATGAAATTGATGCCATCGTGCCACCGTTCAGAGGCGGGGCGGCAGGCTTGTTTGGTTACGACCTAGCCTATGGGCTGGAAGACATCGCACCGAACCAAGCCCCCTTCGCGGTTGATAATCTGCATGTGCCGGCCATGGTGCAAAATATCTATGCGAGCGTGCTGGCCTTTGACCATCAAGCCAATCGCGCGTTTCTCATCGCCACTGGCTTGCCCGAGACCTCACCTGCTGCGCGTAGCGATAAAGCCCGTGGGGATATTGAGACATGGAAGTCCGCCCTTATCGGCGTGCCATCCTCCCCCCTACCAGACCCTGATGCCGCCCCGCCACTCGCTGCCCTTTGCGCAGCAATTTTTCCGCGCACGCCTATCAGCAGAGTGTGTCGGATATGGTGCGTGCCATTTTGGATGGCGATGTTTTCCAAGCCAATCTGGCGCAATGCTTTCAAGCGACGCTCAATGCGCACGACACCGCCCTTGCCTATTATCGCCGCTTGCGCCGCGAAAGCCCCGCACCCTTTGCCGCCTTTGCCTGCTTTGATGGCTTTAGCCTTGCGTCGGCATCGCCCGAGCGTTTTTTGCGAAGCCACAATGGCAGCATCGAAACCCGCCCGATAAAAGGCACACGCCCGCGCGGAAAAACCCCCGCTGAAGACAACGCCATCGCGGCGCAATTATTGGCCAGCGAAAAAGACCGCGCCGAAAATGTGATGATTGTCGATTTGCTGCGCAATGATTTAGCCAAATCATGCGCCGACCATTCGATTAGCGTGCCTGAATTATGCGTGTTGGAAAGTTTTTCCAATGTTCATCATCTGGTCTCGACAGTGCGTGGCACATTGCGCGATGACAAAACCGCTTTGGATGCCTTGAAAGCGAGCTTCCCCGGCGGGTCGATTACGGGGGCGCCAAAAATCCGCGCGATGCACCTTATCGCCGCCCGCGAAAGCTGCCGACGGGCCCCGAGCTATGGCAGCCTTGGCTATATTGGTTTTGATGGGGCGATGGACAGCAATATTGTCATCCGAACCGCCATTGTGAAAGATGGCGATATTCGTTTTCATGCAGGCGGCGGCATTGTCGCCGACAGCCACCCGCAAGCCGAATATACCGAAACCCTGAACAAAGCACGCGGGCTGATGGCCGCGCTTGGCGTGTCAGCCGACTCACTCGCTGATGATGAGGTCGCTTGATGATTGTTGTAATTGACCATTTTGATAGCTTTGTCGAAACGCTAGCGCGTTATGTGCGCGAGGCGGGTTTTGAGACTTTGGTCATGCGCCAAAATGTCAGCGTCAATGATGTGTTATGCGTGAAGCCGCAAGCGGTGATTTTATCGCCCGGGCCGGGGACACCTGAAAATACGGGCGTAAGCCGTCCGCTTCTGGAAGCACTCGCCGCAGAGGCACCCGATATTCCAGTGCTTGGCATTTGTCTGGGGCATCAAACCATCGCGCAGCATTTAGGCGGCACGGTGCAACGCGCCCAAGAGCCGCGCCATGGCAAAGCATCGCCTCTGCACCATACTGGCCATGCGTTGTTTGATGGCATTGCCACACCATTTGAGGCAGGGCGCTATCACGCACTGATTGTGTCGCACTTGCCGCCCGCGTGCGATGCTATTGCAACGAGTGCCACAGGCGAAAATATGGGATTTGCCCATCGCACGCGCCCGCTTTACGGACTGCAATTTCATCCCGAGTCGATTTTGACACCCGATGGGCGCACGATAATCGCAAACTTTTTGACGCTCATAACAACACGGGCAAATGCTGCATGATTTGGCTCAATGGCAAGATAGGCACGGGGGATGCTGCGTTCTCAGCCGATGACCGCGGATTGCTGCTCGGCGAAGCTGTGTTCGAGACACTATTAGTGAAAGACAATGTGCCGCAATTTTGGCAAGCGCATCTGGCACGTTTGCGCGAGGCTTGCCTGCGTTTTGACTTCGACCAACCCTATGACGATGCCACCTTAAAGCAGGGGGTTTTAGACCTTATCGCTGCAATACCGAAAGCGGCACGCCTTGTCGTGCGCCTCACCGTGACGGGGGGCGCGGGCGGACGCGGGCTTGTGCCGACCGATAGCGCGCCGCCTAATTGGCTGATACAGCTCACGCCCGCCCCGCCTCAGCTTGATGGTTTGGTTTTGGCGATAAGCGATATTGTTCGGCTTGCCCATGCGCACCCGCATAAGACCACGTCTTATTTGGATAATATTTTAGCCCGTCGCCAAGCCCGTGCGGCAGGTGCAGATGAAGCCGTGATGATGAACCAATATGGTCGTGCGGCTTGCGTCGCTGCGGGCAATCTATTTGTGCATATTGGCAAGCAGCTTATTACGCCGCCGACCAGCGAAGGTGCTTTGGCCGGTATTGTGCGCCATGCGCTGTTGCGTGCCGAACAATGCGCTGGCTTAGATATTTGCGAAGGACTGGTCGATGCCGATTTACTGACCCGTGCCGATGGGGTGTTTGTGACCAATAGCGTGCAAGAAATATTGCCCGCGAGCCTATCAGTGCCGCCCAATGAGGCACAAAAAAGACAGGGATTACTTTTACGCGACTCCCTGCCTCAATTTTTGAAATTTTAAACCGTAAAGCTTAGCCTTTTGGCTCCAGAATCTGGCGACCGCGATACATGCCGCTTTTCAGGTCGACATGATGGGGACGGTGCAATTCGCCGCTATCTGGGTTTTCGACATAAGTCGGGCGGGTCAGCGCATCGGTTGAACGGCGCATGCCTCGCTTTGATGGGGTCGTTTTTCGTTTTGGAACAGCCATAATGCTTCTCCTTGGACTAAACTCTAATCTTCGATTGTGCCGCCTTATACGCTACAAATCTGAGCGCGTCCACATTAAATGCGTGGGGCTACGGTTTTGAGACGCGCCACAGCTTGCCGCTTTCGCCTTCCGACAAAATATACAGTGCCCCATCTGGGCCTGTGCGAATATCGCGTAGGCGGTCGCCGATTTCTTCGAACATCACATGCTTGCCACGCACCTGCCCATTTTCCATATCAACCCGCACCGCATAGTTGAACACCAGAGAGGTTACAAAAATATCGCCCTGCCAATCGCTAAACTGGCTACCGCGATAAATGCTCATCGCCGATGGGGCGATAGACGGCGTCCAATATGTTAAAGGCTGAACTGTGCCGTCATATTCTGTGTAGGGCGTAATCTTTGCGCCCGAATAATCAATGCCGTAAGACGCAAGCGGCCAGCCATAATTCTGCCCCGCTTCGATGAGATTAAGCTCGTCACCGCCACGTGGGCCATGCTCGGTCTGGTAAATCTTGCCGCTTGTCGCATCATAGGCAATCGATTGATGATTGCGATGCCCATAGGTAAAAATCTCGGGCTGGGCGCTATCATCGCCGACAAATGGATTATCAGATGGCACTTTGCCGCTATCGGTGACGCGCACAATCGAGCCAAAATGATTGCCTTTATTTTGCGCCTGCTCGCGCAAATCAAATCCGTCGCCGACATTAATCAACAATGTTGTGTCGGGTAAAAAAGTCATCCGCGCACCATAATGCACCAGACCGTGTTTTTTCGGTGCCGCCTCAAACACAGTGCTGACATTTTCGAGCGCTGTGCCTGTAAACCGTCCGCGCACCACGCGCAGCGCACTGGCCTCGGCTGTGCCGACGCTCAATGATAAATACACTAATTGGTTATTGGTATAATCAGGGTGTAGCACGACATCCATCAGGCCGCCTTGGCCGCCATAGAGGCTCTCGGGGACGCCTTCGACAGCATCAGCCACCAGCTTGCCGTTACGAATAACCCGCAATTTACCAGTCAATTCGCTGACCAACATGTCGCCATTTGGCAAAAAGGCTAACGCCCAAGGCGTATCAAGCCCCTCGACAAGTGTGTCGAGCTGATAATCAGCCGCTTTTATCGGGGCAGCATACGCGATGCCAAACGCCAGTGTTAAAGCCAAAACATATCTCGTTAAATGCATGTCATTCTCCCTGCATGTATTTGTTGCACTATATGTGCTTTGACGATAGTTGCAATATGCACCTTGCTTCCTTTATAAAGAAAAGCATACGGGAGGAAAATCGCATATGGGAAAATTCTTAAGCTTTATCGCCGCCTTTCTGGTGTTGAACATTATCGGCGCGAGCGTTTCGACGCAGTTTAATCTGGGGCATCTCGTGGCACTGGGAGCCGACATATCCTTTGCCACACGGCTTTCGACGACACTGCATGACATCGTAAAAATGCAGCCGCTATTTGCAGCTATTTTTGGCACGGGGTTACTCATCGCGTTATTGGTCGGCACGCTCATCACCAGATGGGTCAAAGTCCTGCCGAGTCTGGTTTTCGCATTGGCGGGGTTCGCTGCCGTGATGACCACCTTACTGGCGCTAAAAGCTGCCTTCCAGATTACCGCCATTGGTGCTACCCGCGAGCTTGATGGATTTATCAGCCTGTGCTTGGTCGGTGCGTTTGCAGGTTATGTTTACGCCCGCGTATCGGCACGCCTAAACATGAAGACCTAATTATTGGGCAGCTTTATATTCCAAACGACGCGCATGCAATAGCGGCTCGGTATAGCCGCTTGGTTGCGCACGACCCTCAAACACCAAGTCACACGCCGCCGCAAAAGCAATCGAAGTTGTTAAATCAGCCGCCATTGGCGTGTAGTCGGCATCGCCCGCATTTTGTGCATCCACAACGGCTGCCATGCGCGCCATGGTTTCGCGCACTTGCGCTTCGGTGCAAATACCATGATGCATCCAATTGGCGATATGCTGGCTGGAAATCCGCAAAGTAGCGCGGTCTTCCATAAGACCAACATTGTGGATATCTGGCACTTTCGAGCAGCCCACACCTTGGTCAATCCAACGCACCACATAGCCCAAAATGCCTTGCGCATTATTGTCGAGTTCTTGCTGCACATCTTCGGGCGACCATTGCGGGTGGGTTTCAACGGGCATCGACAAAATTGTATCGAGCGATGCGCGCTTGCGTGATTTCAACTCGTTTTGAACCGCCTCCACATTGACCTGATGATAATGGATGGCGTGTAATGTCGCAGCTGTCGGGGATGGTGCCCACGCACAGTCGGCACCGGCTTTTGGTTGGCCAATTTTTTGCTCTAGCATCGCGGCCATCAAATCGGGCATCGCCCACATGCCCTTGCCAATTTGCGCACGCCCTTGCAGACCACACGCCAGACCTATATCTACATTCCAATCTTCGTAAGTGGTCAGCCAACCCGCCGTCTTCATATCGGCTTTGCGAATCATCGGCCCCATTTCCATCGAGGTATGAATCTCATCGCCCGTGCGGTCTAAAAAGCCAGTATTGATGAAAATCACCCGCGATTTGGCCGCGCGAATACACTCTTTAAGATTCACCGTCGTGCGCCGTTCTTCATCCATAATGCCCATTTTCATGGTATGCGCGGGCAGACCCAATGCGTCTTCGACCGACGCAAACAGCGCATCCGTCAGTGCCACTTCTTCTGGCCCATGCATTTTCGGCTTCACAATATAGACTGACCCTTCGCGACCATTTTTCATCGCCATATCCGTTTTTGCATGGTCGTGCTTGGCCAAAAGACCCGTCATCAGAGCGTCCATAATGCCTTCTGGAATCTCATCGCCGCGGTCGTCCAAAATGGCAGGATTGGTCATCAAATGGCCAACATTACGGATGAGCATAAGCGACAAGCCCGGCAAGGTCAGCGCACCGCCATCGGGCGTTGTGTAATCACGATTAGGACTGAGCGTGCGCGTCATGGTTTGTCCGCCTTTTTGCATCTCAACCGACAAATCGCGGCGCATCAAACCCAAAATATTGCGGTAGGCTTCGGTTTTATCTTCTGCATCCACCGCCGCGACCGAATCTTCGCAATCCATAATCGTGGTCACCGCGCTTTCCAAAAATACATCCGCCACATGCGCGCTATCATCTTTGCCGATATTATGCTGCGCATCTATCCAAATCTCGGCATGCAAATCATTATTCTTCAACAAGATCGCCTCTGGTGCGTCTGGCGCACCGCGATAGCCAACAAACTTTTCTGCCGTTTCAAGACCTGTCTCTTCGCCGCCAGCCGTTGCGACCAACGCGCCATCAACCACCCTATAAGCCGTTACATCCTGATGCGCCGCGCCTTGCAGCGGTGCAATCTCGTCGAGCAGTGCTTTCGCACGGCGGATGACCTCATTGCCGCGCACAGGATTATAAGCCCCTGCAGGCGATAGCTCACCGCTTTGGTCAATCGCATCCGTGCCGTAAAACGCATCATACAAACTACCCCACCGCGCATTGGCAGCGTTCACAGCAAAGCGTGCATTTTTGACTGGCACCACAAGCTGCGGGCCAGCAATTTTGGCAATCTCATCATCAACATTGGCCGTATCAATCGTGAAGTCCGCGCCTTCGGGAACCAGATAACCAATCTCCTCTAGAAACGCTTTATAAGCGCTCGCATCATGGGCTTGGCCTTGGCGCGCTATGTGCCACGCATCAATTTGCGCTTGTAAATCCTCGCGCTTGGCCAAGAGTGCCTTATTGGTATCGCGATGTGTGTTCAATACTTTGGCACACGCTGCCCAAAACGCATCGGCAGAAAGGCCTGTGCCATCCACGGCTTCATGTTCCACAAAATCGGCAAGTTGTTTGTCAACTTGCAGGCCAGATAATTCGATGCGTTCGGTCATGTTAAATCCCCTTCAAAATCTGAAAAAATTAGTCGAGCTTGGCAAGCTTTTCGGCATATTCGGCATCGAGGTGATGTATTTGCCAGTAAGCAACGCCAATCCAAGCAACATAAGCAAAGCCGACCCCCGCCATCAACCAAAGATTCGTCGCCATGCTCATTGTCGTCCACAGATAAGACTGGATGCCCATGAAGACGATAATCGACCACGTCGCGGCGAAAATGCGTTGCTTAATCAATCCGCGTTTGACGACATGCGACAAGCGCGTCACGACATCCAACGTCTGGGTGACTTTGCACTCTTCTTCTTCGACTTCGGTTTCGTCATGTGCTTGCATTATGTATCCTGCCCGACCCGAAATACGCGCGCGCGCTCCATAGAACGCGCACAGGGCGCGCCCGTCGCATGAGCGATATAGCCAACTTGTTTTTTCGTATTGGTGAGATAGGCCGCCACCCGATGCGCTTTGACTTCGGGGTCTAGCCCGCGCACCAGTCGCTTATCATGCGTGGTGATGCCCGTTGGGCAGGTGTTTTTGTCGCATTGCAGAGCCTGAATACAGCCCAGCGCGAACATCGGCCCGCGCGCCGAATTAACCGCCACGGCGCCCTCGGCCAACGCCCACGCGATGCTAGCGGGCGTCACGAGTTTGCCCGAGGTGCAGACCAGAATCTTATCGCGCAAGCCTTTCTCATCGAGCTTGGCGATGAGCGCGGGCAGGCTTTCTTCCAAGGTGAGGCCGACATGATCCATCAAGGCGGCGGGAGCGGCACCCGTGCCGCCATCGGCGCTATCGAGGGTGATGAAGCTCGGATAAATATCTTGTGCGATGAAGGTGTCGAACATGTCGTCTAAATCGCTTACGAGTCCCAGCACGAACTTGATGCCGACGGGTTTTTGCGTTGCTTGTTTGACGCGGCCAATCAGTGCGGTGAGTTCTTCGGGATTTGCGACATCGACGCGCCGATTGGGCGATGCGCTATCTTCGCCTTCTGGGATGCCGCGTGTTTCGGCGATTGTTTTGGTAACTTTAATGGCGGGTAGGATGCCGCCTTTGCCGGGTTTTGCGCCCTGCGACAGCTTAATCTCGAACATGACGATTTGCGGCTTCTGAGCCAAGGTGGCGAGTTTGTCGTAATCGAGATTGCCTTGCGCGTCGCGCACGCCATAATTTGCTGTGCCGATTTGGAACACGGTATCAGCGCCGCCTTGTTCGTGGAAGGGGCTGAACCCGCCCTCGCCTGTATTGTGCCACGTGCCGGCGATTTTCGCGCCTTTTGATAAGGCCAATATGGCATTGGCAGACATCGAGCCATATGATGTGCCAGAGATATTGAAATAGCTATCGGTGGTATAGGGGGTGGCGGTATCTGGGCCGAAGGTTACTTTTTTGACATGCAGCACGTCTTCTTCGAGTGTTGGGTAGAAGCTATTTGCGAATCGGATAGCGCCATCATAATGCAGCGGATAGTTTGAGCCGAATGCGATAACGCCGCCTTTGCTGTCTGCCATACTGTTGATGAACTCGCGTTGGAATCGGTTAAATGGTAATTCTTCTCTGTCAGCTGAGAAGAAATATGAGCGCAGGAATACGCCCAATTCTTTCAAGATATATCGCATATGTCCGAGGACTGGATAATTTCTGTGGATGGCGTTTTTGGTTTGCAGTCGGTCGCGTAGATATAAGATTCCGAGCAGGAACACGCCTGTTCCGATTGCGGTGATAAACAGCGCGGCCATGAGCAGCAAAATATTGACGATGATTTCCATCGGATGTCTCCCTATCCCGTGAGGGCTACACGATAGGCAAACGGGGGGGGAAAGGCAAGACCTCTGCCGACTCGCGCAAGGCGCACCGTGCTTGCCTTCGGCAAGCGGGTGCTTTTAGCGTGGCGCACGACCGCTGCCGACTTCGGGGCTTCGCCCCTGCGCTGGCGCAAGTGCTTTTAGCTGCCGACTCGCGCCCTTCGGGCGCTCACTGGCGCAAGGCGCACTAAAGCTCACGCTGTTCGCTAAGTGCTTTTAGCGCGCGGACAGAGAGGGATTCGAACCCTCGAGACGCTATAAACGCCTACACGCTTTCCAAGCGTGCGCCTTCAGCCACTCGGCCACCTGTCCTGCTAAGCGCGCTACCGTTTGTTAATCTTAAAATCATTTAGGTATTAAAGCGAGTAAAACAAAGTAAGCGTATTTCACGACTTTACGATTTGCTCCTTCTAGCTCAAACTTCCCATGAAACAATTGACACCTTATTTGATAAATAATCTCGATGAGCCCAGCCGCCACAATATCCGTCTCATTTGTTATTTGAATAAACCCAAGTTGAATGGCTTGCGCATCGTCCGTTTCGACAATCAAATTTTGATAACCAGTGCGCCTGTTTCTGCCATTGTATTTGATGAGGGCATTGGTGAGACTTATCTTTTCTGCCCTTTTGACATTGATATAAATGAGCGCGGAAGCCTCTAAAGCGTAATGTAATTGCTCAAGATTGGCTCTGAATTCAACGCTTTTCCTATTAACGCCAGTAAGCTTCGCATCGGCATTTTTTAAGAAAATATTATGTTCGATGTCGTCTTTTTTAATATTATTTATCGTGTCTCTGTCATACTTTGCAGTATCGGGATACTGCTCTTGATACCAAGCGTTAAACGAAAGCCAGAGGTTCATAAACGGCGAAAAATAATCAATTTCTGCTCTTTTTAACCATTCTTTCTGACTGTCAGGCATGTCAAATCCTCCCCAATGCTCGACGCAGCACGGCGGAGTGCCGGGCTGTGTCAATCCAATCACGAAGAATGAATCCCACCTGTTCCCGCAAGCGGTGTTATATTTGGCGAGCAGCCCGACATGGACTGTTCGTGATTCGATTGACAGAGAAAAGCTACGGGAAACCAACCCCCTTTGCAAGGGGGTTCGATGGGTTAAAAACATTTGCGCCAGCGAAGGGTGAAGTTCCTTCGCTGGCGCGGACATCCAGTTTGATAGGGCGTATTTACTTCGCCCTAATATTTAATACGTTTGCGTGGTTCGCCATCCGTTCCATAGATATGCACTTCACCCTTCTGCTTACGAGCAATCTCGCACGCTGCCTCTATGGCTTCCCGTTGCGTCTGATGCACTGATGTGGCTTGTTTATTATCTTGGCCTATTACTTGCCACCCTTTGTCGTGTGGCATTACATTTTGACTCTTACGCATTATAATTTGTTACTTTCTTCATAATTTATTGCTTTCTTTCAATAGTTTAGGTTTCCGATGAGGAGCCGTGGCAATCTTCTATGAACGCCTATGGTTACATCGGGTGACACCATGTCACCAATCATCGCGGCCTCATTGCCGCCAAGAATTATGTAAGAACGCCGAAGCTGCGTTGCAACCCCATTTGCACGATTATTGCCAGAACCTTGTGGCCTATGGCTAACGAGGGCGTGCGGATTTAGTCGTCCATTTTCAAGGCCGCGATAAACGCATCTTGCGGAATATCCACCCGCCCGAATTGACGCATTTTCTTTTTGCCTTCTTTTTGCTTATCAAGCAATTTGCGCTTGCGGCTGACATCGCCACCATAGCATTTCGCCGTCACATCTTTGCGCAACGCCGCAATCGTCTCGCGCGCAATAATCTTGCCGCCAAGGGCTGCTTGAATCGGAATCTTGAACAAATGACGCGGAATCAAACCTTTCAGACGCTCGCACATCGCGCGACCTCGACTTTCAGCATTTTCGCGATGCACTATCGTCGATAGTGCATCGACCGGCTCGGCGTTCACCAAAATCGCCATCTTAACAAGATCCCCCGTGCGGTAGTCCGAAAGTTGATAATCAAAACTCGCATAGCCCCGCGTCACAGATTTCAAACGGTCGTAAAAATCAAAAACCACTTCGTTCAGCGGCAATTCATATTCCAGCATCGCGCGGCTGCCTGCGTAAGAAAGATTAATCTGGCGACCCCGACGGTCTTCGCACAGCTTCAGAACCGCACCCATATAGTCATCTGGCACCAAAATAGACGCGCGAATCCACGGCTCATCTATATGCTCAATCTGCACCACATCGGGCATGTCCGCAGGATTGTGCAGCTCCTGCACAGAGCCGTCCGTCATCTGCAAATGATACACAACGCTCGGTGCTGTCGTGATGAGGTCGATATCGAACTCGCGCTCGATGCGCTCGCGGATAATCTCCAGATGCAGCAGTCCCAAAAATCCGCACCGAAATCCAAATCCTAGCGCCGCGCTCGTCTCCATTTCAAAATCAAAGCTCGCATCATTGAGCCGCAGCTTCGCCATCGCCTCGCGCAGGTCTTCAAACTGCGATGAATCCGTCGGGAACAATCCGCAGAACACCACAGGCTGCGCAGGCTTAAAGCCTTCCAGCGGCGTGTCGCATGGGCGGCGGTCTTCGGTCACCGTGTCGCCCACACGCGTGTCAGCCACTTGCTTAATCGCCGCCGTGAAATAGCCTATCTCGCCGGGTCCAAGCGTCTTGACCGTGTCGCGCTTCGGCCGAAACACCCCAACTTGGTCAACAGGATAGCTCGCACCCGTCGACATCATACGGATTTTCATGCCCTTGCCCATAACACCATCAATCACCCGCACCAGAACCACAACGCCCAGATAAGCGTCATACCAACTATCCACCAGCATCGCTTGCAGGGGCGCATCGGGGTCGCCCATCGGGGCGGCCAAATCGGTCGTAATCGCCTCTAGCACATCCGCAATGCCAAGACCGGTCTTCGCCGAAATATCAACGCTATTGGCCGTATCCAGCCCAATCACATCTTCGATTTGCTGCTTCACGCGCTCTGGCTCAGCGGCGGGTAAGTCAACCTTGTTGAGAACAGGCACAATATCGTGGTCAACATCAATCGCCTGATACACATTGGCCAGCGTCTGCGCTTCCACGCCCTGACTGGCATCCACCACCAAGAGCGAACCCTCGCACGCGGCCAAAGAACGGTTGACCTCATATGCGAAATCCACATGGCCGGGCGTATCAATAAGATTAAGCTGATACGTCTCGCCATTATTGGCGGTATAATCAAGACGGACGGTTTGCGCTTTAATCGTAATACCGCGCTCGCGTTCAATATCCATATTGTCGAGAACCTGCTCCGACATCTCGCGCTCGCTCAACCCGCCCGTCACCTGAATAAGACGGTCGGCCAAAGTCGACTTGCCGTGGTCAATATGGGCAATAATCGAAAAATTGCGGATATGGCTCTGGGGCTGTTTACTCATGCTGACATTACCCGCGCAGGCGACCGCCCGTCGCTTTTTCAACTGCCGCAGTAATCTTCGCACTCACCGCCTCAATCTCAGCGTCGGTCAACGTCGCATCGCGCGGCTGCAGGGTCACTTCTAAGGCAACAGATTTCATATCGTCGGGCAAATTGCCGCCCGCAAATACATCAAACACCCGCACGCCAGAAATAAGCTTCTTGTCCGCCCCTTGCGCGGCACGCACCATACTGGCCGCCTCGATGTGGCTTGCCACCTCAAAAGCAAAATCACGCCGCACAGCTTGCAGGTTTGGCAATTCCAGACCCGCCCGCGCAACAGACGCAGAAGCCTTAGCCGCTTTGGGCACAGGCACGCTATCGGGATAAACCTCAAAAGCAACAACGGGGATATCTATGTCGAAGGCTTGCAAAATCGCCGGATGCACCTCGCCAAACACCGCCATAGGCTCTTTCGGATTACGCGCCAAAATACCCGACCGCCCTGGATGGTAAGCCTCGACACCATCGCTTTTAGGCGTTGGCAACACCTGCAAAGAGGCAACATCCACCCCACAAGCGGCAAGGGCAGCTTCTGCATCCGCGCGCGTCTGATAGGCATCGACATTTTGTGCGCCATCACGCCAATTCTTCAGCTGCGCAAAGCCTGCGCGCGCACCAGCGGCCATAAAACGCTGCGCATCAGGCGCGGCGGCTAAAAACGCATTGCCCAATTCAAAAAGCGCAATCGTCTGACTGCCACGGTCGCTATTGCGCTTGGCCGCCGCCAACAGGCCGGGTATCAAAGACGGGCGCATATGCGACAATTCTGACGAAATCGGATTGGCAAGTTTTAGCCCCTCCGCGACATTAAATAATCGCGCCTGCGGCTCTGAGATAAACGACCATGTCACGGCCTCGACCAAACCACGCCCCGCCAATGCGCGACGCATCAGCGCAGCACGGCGTTGCTCAATCGTCAGGGTCGGGCGGCTCACCCCTGCGCGACGCGGCAAGGGTGTCGACGGCACTTCGTCAAAGCCGTAAATCCGTGTCACTTCTTCGACAATATCCGCCGAACCATCAATATCAGGCCGCCAAGGCGGCACATCTATTTTCCATTTCTTGCCCGTCTTGACCCCAAAGCCAAGCGCTTGCAAAATACGCTGCATCTCGTCTTTGCTAATCTCAAGGCCAGTCAATTGCGCCACGCGTGCGGGGTCAAACTCGATTTTGTGCGTCCCTTGCGGCACTGCGCCGCCGACTTCGGGCGTGTGCGCCGACCCGCCACAAATCTCAACTATCATCTGCACCGCCAAAGCAAGACCATCCTCAACCGAGGTCGGGTCAACACCGCGCTCGAAGCGATAGCGCGCATCGCTCTCAATATGATGATGGCGTCCCGATAGCGCGATGGCGACAGCGTCGAACCAAGCACTTTCGACAAGCACATTTTGGGTTTCCAAACTCGCGCCACTGGCCAGCCCACCCATAATGCCGCCCAAGCCCAATACACCGTTCTCATCGGCGATGACGCAATCGGTCTCGGTCAACTCATATGTTTCTTCGTCAAGGGCAACAAAGCTTTCGCCTGCCTTGGCGGGGCGTGCGCTTACTGTGCCGTTTAATTTATCAGCATCGTAAACATGCAACGGGCGGCCACGGTCGAAAGAAAGGTAATTGGTGACATCCACCAAGGCGCTAATCGGTTTCAAGCCGATAGCCTTGAGGCGGGCTTGCAACCATGCGGGGCTTGGTTTGTTTTCAACGCCTTCAATCAGGCAAGCTGCGAATACGGGGCATGTATCGCCTGCCACGGTGATGGGGATGCCTGCTGCTTTATCGGCAGTGATGGGCAGTATATTATCGGCCTTTAATGTGCCGAGACCCGCTGCTGCCAAATCGCGCGCAATACCGCGCACGCCTAAGCAATCAGGACGGTTCGGCGTGATGGCGATTTCAATCATGGGGCTGGTGGCAACGCCGAATTGCCCTAAAGCTTCGAGGGCAGGTGCGCCAATCGCCACGTCATCGGTCAACTCGATAATCCCGTCATGGTCGTCAGATAGAGACAATTCTGCGCCTGAGCACATCATGCCATTGCTTTCGACGCCGCGGATTTTTGCTTTGCCCAGCACCATGCCGTTAGAGGGGATAACCGCACCAGCTTGTGCCAAAATACCCTTGAGACCAGCGCGTGCATTGGGTGCGCCGCAGACGAGTTTTTGTTCGCCCGTGCTTGATGTGACTGTGCAGATTTGCAACCGTTCGGCATCAGGATGGGGCTGTGTGGCGGTGATTTCAGCCACTTCGAAATGTGCGAAAATAGCGGCAGGGTCAACCACCTCTTCGACTTCTAGGCCGATGAGCGTCAGCCTATCGACAATCGCATCGAGCGTGGCATCGGTATCGAGATGGTCGTGCAGCCAGTCTAGGGTAAACTTCATCATCTGCCCCTATTTGCCCGTGAGCGATTTATTAGAAAGACCCGCAGCAAGGCCGGGCACATCAATCGGCATAAACCCATAATGTTTCAGCCAGCGCATATCAGCCTCGAAGAAAGCGCGCAAATCGGGCGCGCCATATTTCAACATCGCCAGTCGGTCAATGCCCATACCAAAAGCAAAGCCCTGATATTTTTGCGCATCCACCCCCGCATGCGTCAACACATGCGGGTTGACCATGCCCGACCCGCCAATTTCCATCCAGTCATCGCCTTCACCGACCACCAGTTGCGCGCCCTCGCGGCGGCACTGCATATCAATTTCCATGCTTGGCTCGGTGAACGGAAAATAACTCGGGCGCAGGCGAATGGCGATATCATCAACCTCGAAAAAGGCCGCCAGAAAAGCTTCGAGCGTCCATTTTAAATGCCCCATATGGGTGGTTTCATCAATCACCAGACCCTCGACCTGATGAAACATCGGCGTATGCGTCTGGTCGCTATCGCAGCGATAAGTGCGCCCCGGGGCAATAAAACGAAAGGGGGGTTTTCCTGCTTCCATCGTGCGCACTTGCACAGGCGAGGTATGCGTGCGCAGCAAGAGGCGTTCGCCATCGGCATTTGGTTCAAAATAAAACGTGTCGTGCATCTGGCGCGCAGGGTGGGCATCGGGAATATTCAGCGCGGTAAAATTATAAAACTCGCTTTCAATATCGGGGCCTTCTGCAATATCAAAACCCATATCGGCAAAAATCGCCGCAATCTCATCCATCACCTGCGAGACTGGATGAATACGCCCTTCCATCAGCGCATCCACCCCCAGAGGCAGCGTCATGTCTTGCTTTTCGGACAATAGCCGATGCGCTAAATCCGCGCCGTCTAGCGCCGTTTTTCTGGCCGCGATGGCGTTACCCACGCGGTCGCGCATCTGGTTCAGGATAGGGCCATTTATCTGGCGTTCTTGTGCGTCCATCGTGCCTAATGTTTTCAGCAATACCGAAACGCTGCCCTTTTTGCCAAGGCACGCAACCCGCACGGCTTCGAGAGCTGCCCCATCGGCGGCGGCTTCGATATCGGCCATGATTTCAGCTTCTAGCTGATTTGCGGTTTCTGTTACGCTCATTTGGTTGCTCTTCATCTTGCAAATAAAACCCGTCCGAAACAAGTGTCGCGGACGGGCATCATGTTGGCAAGGGGGGGATACCCCGTCAATAAATAAAGCCAATAAGTAAAGTCAAAAAGCTTTAGTTAAGTGCCGCTTGTGCTTTGCCCACCAGTGCTGCAAAGGCGGCTGGCTCGTGGACAGCTAAATCGGCCAGCACTTTACGGTCGACTTCAATGCCTGCTTTGCCCAGCCCGCTGATAAACTGGCCGTAAGGCAATCCATGCTGACGGGCGGCTGCGTTAATCCGCTGAATCCACAAGGCGCGAAAATTGCGCTTGCGGACGCGGCGGTCGCGATAAGCATATTGTCCGGCTTTTGTAACCGCCTGCTTGGCCACCCGAATAGTGTTCTTGCGGCGACCGTAATAGCCTTTGGCTTTTGATAGAACTTTTTTATGGCGCGCATGAGATGTCACGCCGCGTTTTACACGAGACATAATATCCCTCCTTAGCCGTTAGGCAAAAATTTGCGCACCGTTTTCGCATCCTGCGGCGACAGCAATGTCGTGCCGCGCTGATTGCGAATTTGTTTGCGACTGCGTTTAATCATACCGTGCTGTTTACCAGCCTGACTGGCACGCACTTTACCCGAAGCTGTAAGCTTAAACCGCTTTTTGGCTCCTGATTTGGTCTTCATTTTGGGCATTTCGTCATCCTTTCAAATAGGTGTCATATCAACCAACATGGCAGCCCTAACGGCCAGAAGATTGAGCTAGCAAGTGATAAAACTTGCCAAGCAGCGCGTGTTATACGAGAAATGAGATAAATTGCAAGCAAAGAAGCGCAAAAATGATAGAAAAACCGCTCAACATCGCCCATCGGGGGGGCGCGGACTTATGGCCTGAAAACACGCTAGAGGCATTCGCCCATGCGATAGAATTGGGTGTGGATGGCATCGAGTTTGATATGCAGCTCAGCCAAGACGGAGTCATTGTCATTCACCATGATGCCACGCTAAAACCCGCAGCGACCCGCCAAAACGGCAGCTATATCAGCACGCCTACGCCGCGCATTGATGCCCTCAATGTGGCCGCGCTCCAACTCTACGATATTGGCCGTCTTGACCCGACAAGCGACGAAGCGCAACGCCGCCACACCCAAACGCCGATTGATGGCGCGCGCATCGCAACCCTCAGCCAACTCGATGATATGGTAGCAAGGGCAGCGCCGCCTGATTTTCGTCTCTATGCCGAATTAAAAACCGAGATGCGCCCCGAGCGCGCACCATCAGATGCGCTGGCCGATGCCTATAGTCGTGCGCTGGAAACCTCACCTGTGGCAGCAAACCATATTGCGATATCGTTTGATTGGCGCTGTATTAATCGCGTCCGACAAGCTGCAAATATGGCGCATGCTTACACAACCTTGCCGTTCGCTCATACTGATCCAGACCATGAAAGCGCGCGCCAAGATAAGCCTGACAGCCAAACCGCCGCCCTGCGCCGCGCCTCACAAAACGGTGCGCCTTGGTGGGATGGGTTCGATTGGCGCGATATGGATGGCACAAGCCATGGCGAAAAAGTGCTGCGGGCGATTCACGCCGCCAATGGCACGCATTGGTTTGCCTATTGGCGCGACATCACAGCGGACACCATGCGCCTCGCCGAAAGCCTAAACTTGCAAGTATCGGCATGGACGGTAAATGAAGAAGCTGACATGCGCACGCTCGCACAACTCGGTGTCACTGCGCTGATAAGCGATAGACCCGATATCGTGAAGCAGCTTAACGCGGCGCAATCACCATAATCATCTGCCGCCCTTCCATTTTGGGCATGGCTTCCACTTTGGCGATGTCATCAGTATCTTGGCGCACACGGTCGAGCACATCCATGCCGAGGCTTTGGTGCGCCATTTCGCGCCCGCGAAAGCGCATGGTGACTTTCACCTTGTCGCCGGTCTCCAGAAACTTCACCACGCTGCGCATTTTCACAATGTAATCATGCGTATCGATGTTCGGGCGCATTTTAATCTCTTTAACATCGACCGTTTTTTGTTTCTTGCGAGCTTCGCTAGCTTTTTTCTGCTCTTGATATTTCAGCTTACCATAGTCAAGAATTTTGCACACAGGCGGGTCGGCATTGGGCGACACTTCGACAAGGTCAAGTCCCTCTTCTTCTGCCATGGCGAGTGCCGAATCTGTATCGACAATGCCCATTTTTTCACCTGCGGCGCCGATAACCAACACTTTTGGCGACGTTATCATGCTATTTACGCGCGGGCCTTGCTGGCGCGGCGGCTGCGCGGCGTGGGGTCTACGTGCTATGGGTTCGCTCCCTGTTTGTTTCACAAAACGACGGAAACACCGCCGTAAGCCGCTAGGTTTAGGCGATTGAAAGCCGAAGTCAACCCCCCGCTTAAAACCGCCACTCTGGACGCGGCCAAACAAACGCGCGCAATAGCGGCAGAACCCGCCGATTTGGCTGATACACAGCCTCAAAATGCCGCCATGAGATGCGCCGCACGAGCGCTATCGTGGCGCGCAATCCAGCGCCATAAACCCAGATTTCATCTGCCGCAAGCTCTTGTCTTTGCTGACTTATATCGACCAACACCGTCAGCGAACGCGTCTGCGCATAAAGCCGATTTATCGCCGCGTGTAATTCATCATCGCGCAATCCGACACCAATCAGCAAAACCCCGCCCGGCTCAATAATCGGGCGCATCGCTCAGCATTTCACGATAAACATTCAGCGTGCGATGGCACATGGCAGCTTGCGTATAATGCGCCGCGATATGAACCCGCCCATTTTCACCCATCTGCGCCAATTGGTCGGGGGTCATCGCCAAAGCCATATCCATCGCCGCCGCTAAGGCCGACGCATCGCCCATCGTCGCCAACCAACCCGTGCCGCCTTCATCATACGGCTTGGCAATCACCGTTTCACGCGAGCCCCCCGCATCAGACGCAATGACTGGCAGACTTGCCGCTTGCGCCTCAATGCACGTGCGACCAAACGGCTCGGGGCGTGCCGAGGCCACCACCGCCACATTGGCTGCCGCATAAGCCTGCGGCATATGGGTCTCAAGGCCCGCAAAAACCAGCCGCGCTTCTAACCCCAAGGCGCGCGCCCGTGCGCGCACCATGTCCACATAATCATCGCGGCCTTGCGCCGAGCCCACCAGCACCAATATCGGGGCGACATCGCTTTTGAGCTGCGCCAGCGCATCGACCAGAATATGCTGCCCCTTAAAAGGCGAGACGCGCGCGGGACACATAATGACGAAGGCATCTTCTGGCACGCCCCATTCCGCCCGTTTGGCTTTGACACACGCTGCGTCAAATTGCGCCCGCGCCAACGCATCGACATCGCAGCCGCGCGGAATAACCCGCAACCTATCGACCGTCGCGGGATAGGCTTTGGCAATCTGGTTTGCGGTAAATTGCGAGTTGGCAATCGCGACGCGCCCGCGCACCAACACACTATTATATAGCACTTTGGCATATGGCTTCATATGCACGCTCGAATGATATGTCGTCATAAACGGCACACCAGAACGCCGCGCCGCCAGTAAACCAGACCACCCCGGGGCGCGTGAGCGCGTATGCAGAATATCGACCCCCTCATGCGCCATAAGCTGCACCAAACGGCCTGCATTGCGCCACATGGTAAATGGGTTTTTGGATGCCACGGGCAGATGAAAAATCTCAGCCCCTGCCGCGATGATTTGCGGCTCAAGCGCACCGCCTTCAGATACCACAAGCGCACGACCCCCCGCTTGCGTAATAGCGTGCGCCATTTCCAAAGTGGTAATTTCCGCCCCGCCGCCATCGAGCGCAGGCACGACTTGTAAAATAGTTCTGCCCGTTAAATCGACCGCATCAGTAGGGGGCATCGAAAATACTTTTTGCACAAGCTTATCCTTTAGATTTTGCTTAAACTTAGTCATAATTGGATTCACAAACGAAGTTAACTGTAAAACCAAATCAAAAAGGGGCATCCCTCATATGAACTCTGATATAGATTTTCTCGACCGCGCCGCATCGCCAAATAGCAGCCTCGGTGCGCAGAAAATTGCCTATCAACAACAAGCAGGCAAACCCCACGGTGTGATTTTTTGCGGCGGGTTTCGCTCGGGCATGGGTGGCACCAAGGCTTGCGCCCTATCCGATTGGGCAGCAGCACGCGGGCAAGCCTATACGCGGTTTGATTATTTTGGCCATGGCGCATCGTCAGGGGCGTTTACCGATGGCACGATGAGCCATTGGCGCGGCGATATTCTGCACGTGCTGGATGCGCTCTGCGATGGCCCGCAGATTCTTGTCGGCTCTAGTTTTGGCGGCTGGCTGTCGCTTATGGCAGCACTTGACCGCCCGCAAAAAGTCGCCGCATTGGTGTTAATCGCCCCTGCCACCGATATGACCGAGCGGCTAATGTGGGATAATTTTTCGCCAAAAGCGCAGCAGAAATTACTGCAAGAAGGACAGGTGATGAACCCATCAAGCTATGACCCTGACGGCTATCCTATCACCAAAGCGCTCATCGAGGATGGCCGCCGCCATCTGATGCTGGACAACAAAATCGACATCGATATTCCCATCCGTATTTTGCACGGGCAAAAAGATGATGCCGTGCCGTGGCAGCATTCGCTTGAGCTGGCCGAGCAAGTAGCAAGCGATGATGTCGAATTGCATTTCATCAAAAACGGTGACCATCGCCTATCCGAACCCCATGAGATTGAAAAAATGCAGCACTTGCTCGAGGGTCTGCTTATTTAAAACGCACCCGCCTCGAATAGAGCGCGCAAGCCCTCACGGTAACTCGGATAGGCCAGTGCCACGCCCAACTCATCTTTCAGCCGCTGGTTTTTAATCCGCTTATTCTCGGCATAAAAGCTTTGCGCCATGGGCGACAAATCAGCTTGCTCAAAAGCGATGAGCGGCGGCGGCTCTTGCCCCAAAAGCGCGGCGGCGAAAGCCACCACATCTTGCGGCGGGGCGGGTTCGTCATCGCACACGCTATACGCTCGCCCCGGATTTGGCCGCGCGATAGATGCGTGCAAGATAGTCGCAATATCATCGACATGGATGCGCGAGAACACCTGCCCCTTTTTGTCGATACGCCGCGCCGTGCCGTTTTTGAGCGCCGCGAGCTGATTGCGGCCAGACCCATAAATACCCGCAAGGCGAAAATAATGCAGCGGCAAATCATGCAACGCAGCAAAGCTTGCCCACGCCGCTTCGGCATCGACACGCCGCTGCCCCCGCGCACTGATTGACCCCGACGGCGTTTCTTCGTCTATCCACGCACCGCCATGGTCGCCATAAACCCCCGTGGTCGACAAATAGCCTATCCATTGCAGCTGCGCCGCCGCGCCCGCAAGCGCATCGGACAATATCGGCAAAGCGGGGTCGCCATTCTCGCTCGGCGGCGCAGAGAGCAATATATGACTGATATCATCCATATCATCCAATGCATCGTCACCGAGCAAAAGCGGCGACACACCGCGCACGCGCAAAGCGTCGGCTTTTTCTTTATCGCGGCATGTCGCACTGAAGCGCCAATCTTGCGCAGCCAGCACGGGCATCAAGGCGCTAGCGCAAAAGCCAAACCCAAAAAACAACATATGCTTGCTCATGATGCGCCTTCCAGAACTGCCTGCCATTCGGCAAGGACATCGCTATCGGTTTCTTTGGCCATGAAAGCGGCGGCCAAATTTTGCGTATAGGCTAAATCAAATTGGCTCAACGCCCACACCGCATGCGCGCGCACAACACCCGCCGTATCATCTAGCCGTGCGATGACAGCCTCGCGTTGCGCAGCGTTTGGCTGGCGCACATTGCCAAGTGCAATCATCACATTGCGGATAAAGCTATCACGCCCTGCGCGCTTAATCGGCGTGGTTTTAAAAAACTCGCGAAACTGCGCCTCATCCAATTGCGACAGCATCACCAAATCGGGCAGATGCAGTTCATTCTTCATGGCGAGTTTTGCCTCATGGGCGGTCTCGGCATATTTATTCCACGGGCAGACAGCCAGACAATCGTCGCAGCCATAAATATGATTGCCCATGGGCTTGCGCAACGCACGCGCAATCATGCCCTTATGCTCAATCGTCAAATAAGAAATGCACCGTCTTGCATCAAGCTGATAGGGCGCGGGGAAAGCATCGGTCGGACACACATCGAGACACGCCGAACACGAGCCGCAATGGTCGCTCATCGGTGCATCGGGCGGCAGCACGAGCGTTGTAAAAATTGACCCTAAAAACAACCACGACCCCATCTCGCGCGAGACCAGATTCGTGTGCTTGCCCTGCCATCCAAGCCCGGCTTTTTGCGCCAATGGCTTTTCCATCACGGGGGCTGTATCGACAAATACTTTAACCTCACCGCCGCCCACCTCGACCAGCCAACGGGCGAGGCTTTTCAGTTTCTTTTTCACGACATCATGATAATCACGCCGTTGCGCATAGACCGATATCAGACCTTTATCATCTGCGGCCAAGCCATCTAGCGGGTTGCTATCTGACCCATAATTCAGCCCCAACATAATAATGCTTTGCGCATCAGGCCATAGGTTTTGCGGTGTGCTGCGCTCATCCGCGCGGGCTTCCATCCAACTCATTTGCCCATGATGGCCAGCTGCCAAATAGTTTTGTAATCCAACGCCTGCTTCGGGCTCGAGCGCGGCATGGATGATGCGGCAGCCATCGAACCCTTCGGCTTGCGCGCGCGCGATAATTTCCGCTTTTAAGCCCTCATCATGTGACGCGCCACCCACCTTAAAAATCTAGGTCGGCGTAATAAGGCGGCGGGCGCATGCCAGCGACATGGTCAGCCAAGAGCGGGCGAAACGACGGTCGCGACTTCACCCGCGCATACCAATCGCGTAAATCAGACCATAATTTCCACGGCACATCGCCCGTATAATCGAGACACGATAAATGCGCGCTGGCGCATAAATCGGCCATGCTCAACTCATCGCCCGCCAACCAATCGCGGCTTTGCAGCAGATATGTCAGATATTCCAGATGCAAATTAAGATTATGCATACCGACCCGCACGACCTCCATATCGGGGCCGCCGCCGCCATCTTCGATGCCCATAAAGCGTCGGTCGATTTTTTCATAGGTGATAAGCTGGCCAACTTCATGGTGAAACTTGACATCGAACCAAGCCGTGATGCGGCGCACCTCGGCACGCGATAGACCTGAGCTTGGCATAAGCGGCAGCGCGCCGCCTTTTTCTTCTAGCCATTCGGCAATCGCATAATGACCCGCAATCGTGCCGGCATCGCCGACCAATACGGGCACTTCGCCCGATGGGTTAAGCATTAAAAAATCGAGGCGTCTTTCCCACGGCCTTTCTTCGACATATTCAACGGCGAATTTCTTCTCGCCGAGCATCAGGCGAATCTTGCGCGAAAACGGACAAACAGGTTGATGAAACAAAGTGGCCATTTGCCTAAATTAGGCCGCTTGGTGCAAGGTCGCAAGGAAAAGCCGCACCCAACGCGCACAAAAACACAAACCAGCTTGCAGCACATAAGCGATGCAGATAGGCTAACCGCATGTCATTTGACCACATTCTTATTCTGGCGCTCATTCAAGGCGTCACCGAGTTTATTCCCGTTTCGTCGTCAGGACATCTCAGCCTAGCGCATGCTTTTACCGACATAAAAGGCGACCAACTCGCCATGGATGTCGCGCTCCATTTCGGCACGCTGGTGGCTGTCATGGTCTATTTCAGACAAGATGTCATACGCCTGCTCATGGGCGGGGTTGATATCGTGGCACGCCGCAACACCGATGAACGTCGCCAAGCCATCCATATTATTTTGGCCAGCCTGCCGGTTTTGCTAACCGCTATCGTGGTGTTGGCCAGCGGCTTGCTAGACAATTTGCGCACCCCATATGTGATTGCATGGGCGAGCATTATTTTTGCCGTGCCGCTTTATCTCGCCGACGCTTACGGTGCCCACACCAAAAAGCTCTCGGCGATGCAAAATCGTCCTGCGCTGATTTTGGGGCTAGCGCAGGTGCTTGCGCTGATTCCCGGGGCAAGTCGCTCTGGCATTACTTTACTGGCGGCGCGCGCGCTCGGGTTTGAACGCGAGGCGGCCGCAAAATTTTCTATGCTGATGGGCATGCCAGTGATTTTCTGCTTCGCCCTCTTCGGGCTTTTGGAGCTGATAGCGCGCGGCGACTGGGCAGCCTTGGGCGATGCTGCTCTCGGGGCATTATTGTCAGCGATTTTCGCGTTTTTAACGATTGACTTATTTTTACGCATGACCCGCACGCTCACCCTCTTGCCGTTTGTCATCTACCGCATCGTCTTAGGGGGCGTTATCTTGATGTTTATTTAAGGCGCGCTCTTAATTTAGGGTGGGCGAGTTGACAATTATCGCCCGCGCCCGTACATCAAGCAAGCAGCCCAGGTGGCGGAATTGGTAGACGCGCTAGCTTCAGGTGCTAGTGTCCGCAAGGACGTGGAAGTTCGAGTCTTCTCCTGGGCACCACCGCCAAAAGTGCTATTTGCCTTCCGCCAGCACAGCCTTGCTGAAGCAAGGCGAAGAAACTGGTTTGCACCACCTTCTCAATGGTTTTTATAAAAACTTTGAGGCTAGCTATGGAGTTTTAAATTTTAATTTAAAAAAATCTGGTTCGTCTGGGTCATTATTAGAAAGGTTACCAGTAATGTGATTTGCCACACCACCAGAAAACACTGACGCAAAGTGCCGATGGGGAAACTCTTTAATACTTGCAGCGATGTTTGGTTTTGTTTCGTGTCCCCAATAATTGCCGCCAGTTAAATTCTTTACCCGCAGAACACTGATGCCATCAGACTTTAGTTTCTCAATTTTGACTGTGGGAACTGTTGCAAAACCATATTTGAATTTTCTTACTGACTCTGGACTCAATCCATTGATACCAACGCTTACAGTGCTCAACCTGCTTTTAGAGTTATAAATCATATCCCACAGCATTGGGATTTGAGAGTTGTCGTTCCAATTGGTTTTACATTGAAGAACCACAAGGTCTGTCTGGTTAAGTTTTGGTTTAATATGGTTATTTAAATCAGCAATAGTACTGCCACCAAAAGTTTTATGGTCAGGCACCGAAAAGACCAATACATCAGATTCTGTATTGGTTTGTTTATTGGCTATCGTGACGGTTAGGCAATCTGAGATGCACTGAGGTACGAACTCTTTATTCTGCCTCACTACAACTACTGGAGTCCCCCAAAATGCTAGGTTCAAATACCAAGTTATAAGGCATTCCCATGCTGCTCCTGCTCCAGAAACAGTGCTCTGACTGCGCCCAGATTGTGTTGTTGATTGAAAAATTTCACTGAGGTGGTCACCAAGGTCAAATACCCCTTGGCCTGTTACATTACCACTGAACTTTTGTGATACTAAAGAATTCCAAGTACTCCATGCGTTAGAGAACGATGGCACATTCTTTAGCTGCTCTAAATAGCTGAGTTTAAATTCGTCTAAGGGTGTCATACGCCCTTATAGCATTAGTAATGATTAATTTAAACTTTCGAGTTATTTGCTAAAATTTTTGCCAAGTGCTTACCCACTTCAAATGCAAGTTTTACAGGCACAGCATTACCAATTTGAGTATATTTGGGAACTTCTCTTTCAAATATGGACTCTCTGGGGTTTCCCGCACGCCTTAATCCACCTGTAGTCCGCTTGCCTGAAAATTGATACCAATCGGGGAAAGTTTGCAATCTTGCCCATTCTCTCACCGTAAGAGATCTGGCCTGACCATAATGGACAAAATCATCAGGCATTGAACATGCGGTGACGGTCGGGCCTTTGTTACCCCATTTTTTTGGAAGTAGTCTTTGGGCAAATTTCTTAGTTTTTAGATGTTCAGGTATCTCGCCATCATTTGCAATCATGTGACTGAAACGCTCCACAACCGTTGCAGAATGCTTGCTATATTCCTGCTCTGTAAGAGGCTTCCCTTTTTCAAGAACCCCTTTCTTATTGGGTATAGTTCTAATTTGTTCTTGCCAGGGGTTTTTTGGATCTGATGGGTATGATTTTGTTACGCCACCATATTCAAATTTTTTATCGACAATATCTGAAAAGATATCTTCGATATCTGGATAATCTGATGTTGGAAATGGTAAAAATCCTGAAAGAACAGGGTCTTCGTCATCACTAAACTTGCCTTTGATGTCGTTTCTTTTACCCACCAACAAAACTCGAGGTCTGTTTTGTGGAACCCCATAATCCTTCGCATAGACTAATTTATATCTAATAGAATAATCAGGGATGTTTGAGAATGTCTCTAGAACATCCTTGAAAATCTCTCCTTTATCTCCTTCTTTAGTCCATCTAGCCCTCAGCAGACCCTCAACATTTTCGAAGAGAAATAATTTAGGACGAATATTGTGAACAAAAAATGCCATATCCTGAAACAAATAATTAGAAGGCAACTGGACTTTATCAACTGAGTAGGAACGCCGCATACCTATTCCAGAGAAACCTTGGCAAGGTGGCCCGCCTGCTACAACATCAACACTATCCTGTCGGAAGTCTCTACCTAAATCAGACTCTAATTCATCCAATAAATTATTGAAGAAGTTAGGGTCTGAAATAGCCTCTTTAATGTCACGGGAATTATATTTTTCTCTTAAATGAGGATATTCTTCTTCTCTATTAATAAGATAAGTTTCGATGGCATCTTCATTCAACTCATTCACATAAAGAGGAAAAAAACCTGCCTTTTCCAATCCTAATGATAAACCACCACACCCTGCAAAAAGGTCAATATAAGTGAGTCTGTTTTTCAAATCCATTTTCAGAAATCTCTAAATGCGCCTAGCATAATCAATTTACTACAATACGTAATAAAAATCCAGGCCTCTTAAAGTTTTCTTTTTATCTGTCTGTTTCTTTTGGGCGCTTAGCTTAGCATTTTGCCAATTTCATCCGCCGCCTTGGCGAGTGCATCGCGCCCTTGTGTCAGCATCGGCCAATAATATTGGAAAACATGAAACAGCTCGGGATAAATATCCAACGCGGCAGAAACGCCATCTGCCTGCGCTTTGGCGAGCAATTGACGGCTGTCATCAAGCAAAACCTCATGGTCGCCGACCTGTATGTAAAGCGGCGGAAAGCCCTTCATATCGGCAAATAGCGGCGACACAAGCGGCGATTTATTGCGCGATGGCTCACAATAAAGTGCTGCCAACTCGCTAATCTGCTGATGCGTCACCATCGGGTCGCTATCTTTGCGCGTGGTATAGCTTTCAGCCGAAATGGTCAAATCAACCCAAGGCGACAGCAACACCGAGCCTGCCGGCAGCGCCACGTCATCATTACGAAGCTTGAGAATAAGCGCCTGTGCCAGTCCGCCGCCGGCACTGTCGCCAGCCACAACAATATCACTGCCTGCAAGGCCGCTTTCGAGAAGCGCGCGATAAGCCGAAAGCGCATCCTCTAAAGCCGCCGGATGTGGATGCTCGGGCGCAAGACGATAATCAAGTCCCCAAATGGTCACGCCCGCATCAACCGCCAAACGCGCTATCAGATGCCGATGCGAAAGGCTCGAGCCAAAGACATAGCCGCCGCCGTGAAAATATAAAATAGCCTTATCAGCGGGCGCGTTCTGCGGCACGAATTTACGCGCAGGCACGCCGCCAAGCGTTTCCTCGCTAATCTCATGCGGCTCTTCTGGCAAGGGCATCATATCAGCGGCGGTGTCAAAACCCGCGCGTTGGTCTTCAACCGATAAATCAGCAGGCCGCGCTGCCGCGCGCTCGGCCAACATGGCCAATACATTATCCAATTCGCTCACAGTCATATCTATCTCCCAAAACTTCAAATAGGTTAAAAAATCTGTGAAATAGATTCAATAGCCTATTTATGGTAAGTATTTTGCACACAGCATCGAGGAAGCAACATTATGGCGCAAGCCACATCTCCGAAACGTCGGCATTTTTCTCTGCTGCCTTACCTAAAACTCATGCGCTTGCATCAGCGCACGGGAATCTGGCTGTTGCTCTGGCCTTGTTGGTGGAGCATCGCGCTGGCCACCGATACGATGGGCGACATGCTCGGCCTGCTTTTGCTGTTTCTGATAGGCGCTGTCGTGATGCGCAGTGCGGGATGCGTTGTCAATGATATCTGGGACCGTGATATCGACCCGCATGTCGAGCGCACGAAAACCCGTCCCCTTGCCAGCGGTGTCTTGAATGTAAAACAAGCCGTGATTTTACTCGGGCTGTTATTTGCCATCGGGCTGGGTATTTTGCTCACGCTCAATCAGCTGACGATTGCGCTCGGGCTTGGCTTTGGCGTTATGGTGATTGTCTATCCGCTGATGAAGCGGTTTATCAACATCCCGCAGCTTTTTCTTGGCGCGACGATCAATGCGGGCGCGCTGATGGGGTGGAGTGCGGCGACGGGTGAGGTGGCGGCATCAGCTTGGTTGTTATATGCGGCGTGTTTCTTTTGGACGCTTGGCTACGACACTATCTATGCACATCAAGATAAGGACGACGACATAAAGATTGGGGTTAAATCTGCGGCACTTACTTTTGGGAAGCACACCAAGATAAATGTCATATCGGCCTATCTGGTGATGAGCGGATTGCTGCTTGCGGTTGGGTTTTTTCACGCGCAAGGGTGGATTTATTATCTTGGTATTGCTGTGGCACTTGGCCACTTATTATGGCAAATCCTCACCGTCAATCTGGACGATAGAGACGACTGCATGAGCAAGTTTCGCTCAAACGGCACATTTGGCTGGATTATCTTTATCGGCATTATTATCAGCGCGGGGCTTTAGGGTGATTAAAACAGGCTAATGCGAAGGCCTCGGGGGCGCGGGGTTTTATGCGCGGCGGGTAGCTGACACAATCTGTCCATGCGCGTGGTGCTGCCATCGGCATATTCCCAAACCAATTGCTCGCCATCCATATAGCGGCGCACCACTAAAGGCCCCCATCCGAAAACATGGAAGTTGAGCGTTTTGTCCCGCCAAATCATCGACGCCGATGTGCGCGGGCAATAGGGCTTATCGCCAATGGTGAAAACCACCGCGCCCTCCGTATCATCGGTATTGAGACCCGCCGTGCTGTTGGGGCCGTAATCATGGATGATGCCCGCTGCCGTGATGACCGTGCGATTGCCGCATTGTTCGACGCGCTCGACATGGCCGACACGACCCCCTTCGACACCTATCCAGAGACCGCGAATATCGTCTGCGCCATCAACCAACGGCTCGGTGCATTGCGCCAATATCGGCAGGGGAAAATGCGTATAGGCACACCCCGGCGTATTGCCTTTAGGAATATCGCGCGCCAGCTTGCCAGAGCCATCCAGTTTCGGCAGTCGGCAATAATCAAGCGCGCTACCATCGCCCGCCAATGTCGACGGCTCGGTGGTGAGCGGCGGGCGCGCAGAAAAAAACGCCAACCAAAACACCCCGATGAAAGCCACGGGCAAGATAATGGCAATGCCGATAAGGAGTCGCTTTATCATGTTTGCCACCTTTGCTAGTTAGGCCAGTAAATATAGTCGTCTTCGAGCGTCGGTTCGGCGGCCAAAGATTTGTCAACCCAGATAGGGATTTCGACATTGGACGGCCACATCGGGTCGGCTTGTTGGCTGTTATGTGCGGCCAATAATTTCGTCAGCGCGGCGACTTTTTTCGGCTGAGTGGTGCTTAATTCGTTTTGCTCGAACGGGTCGTCGGTCAAATTGAACAGGCGGATTTTTTTCGGATGCGCGCTTGTTTGCATTTTCCAACCCCCCGACATAATCGCCTGATAATGGCCTTCGCGCCAAACCAGTGTGTCGTGCGGCACGCCGCGCTTTGTGCCTGTCAGATAGGGCAGTAAATTGACCCCGTCAATCACGTCAGCTTGTGGCTCCAGAGAAGCCGCCCCCAATGCCGTTGGCATAATATCGAGATGCGAAATCGGGTGCGGATAAGTACCCGATGTCAGCTTGCGCGGCCAGCGCATGACAAACGGCACATGCGTGCCGCCTTCAAAAAAGCTTAGCTTCCAGCCGCGATAAGGTTTGTTGATATCGGGCATGCCGATATAATTTGCCCCGCCATTATCGCTGGTGAAAATAACCAGCGTATTGTCGTCAATGCCGTTGTCTTTCAGCGCCTGCATCACCTTGCCGACGCTTCGGTCGACGGCGCGTATCATGCCCGCATAAACCCGCGTGCGATGATTGGGAAAGTCATCGCCGACCGCCTCGAAGTCAGCCTTTGTGGTTTGCAAAGGCGTGTGGATGCCCCAATGCGCCAAGTATAAAAAGAACGGCCTGTTCTTATTGGCAGCGATGGCTTTTACCGCCTCATCGGTATAATAATCGGTCAGATAGCCGTCTGGCTCGAAGCGTGCGCCATCATTGAAGCTTGCAGCATAGGTCAGCACTTCCCACTGCACCTTATCCATCACGGCAAATTCATTGCGCGCATTCACCACATCGGGCGAATCGATGGGCAGATAAAGCCCGCTTTCCATCAGCAGGCTTTCGTCAAAGCCTTGCGCGCTAGGGCGTAGTTTTGCATCGCGCCCCAAATGCCATTTGCCAATATGCAAAGTGTGATAGCTGGCGCGTTTCAACTCCTCGGGCAAGGTAATTTCTTCGGGCGGCAGCCCGCGCGATTCAAACGGTAGCGCGTGGCCTGTATGAGCCTCATGCGTTTCCACAAAATTGAACTTGCGGGGCATTGGGTCGTCTTTTGATAATTGCTGTAAAATCGGGCCGAAAGCGTCTGGCGCGGGCGTGTACTCAAAGCCAAAGCGCGTGGCATAGCGCCCCGTCAGCAGCATGGCGCGCGACGGCGCACATACGGCACTGCCCGCATAGCCGTTCGAAAAGCGCACGCCCTGCTTGGCCAGTCGGTCGATATGCGGCGTTTTAATCAGACCGCCGCCGTGAAAACTGACATCGTTAAAGCCCATATCATCGGTTAATATGACAATGATGTTGGGGGGCTTCTCGCCGCTTTGCTCGCCAGTTTGCTCCCCGTTCTCCCACGTCACGGGCTGGTTCGGGCCGACGGGATAGGTCATGCGAAACGCAAAGCCGACAGCTGAAACAATAAGGTTCGCCCGATGGGTATACAGTGCCACCGCCCCGACCAACACCAAGGCAATGGCGCCGATGATTTTTGCCCGCTTGCTCATATTTTATAATCCCCCCTGTAATGAGGGCTTGAGAATATGAAGTGGCACGGGCAATGTCAATTCACGCTCTTTATGCTATCGCACTTTCAGGACGACACTTGACAGCTTTTGATACCAATTTATGGTGGCATGAAATTTAGCGGGTAAAAATGAACAAAAAATCAAGCTTCTTTCTGATTGTTAGCTTTATCGCTGTGCAGGCGCTTGCGTTTCTGCACATGGCACATTACGGCGTTAATGAGCACACGCATGATGGGCATATCTGCGAGATTTATCTGCACGGCGAACAGGTAAAATATAGCGCGCCCGCCGCGATTATTGACTTTCACGGGCACGCCTATGATATTTTCACCCTTGCGCTGCCGCGCCCTTTATTTAATCACTTCGAAAACTACCGTATTGCCTCTCCGCGTGCGCCGCCCGCATCTCTCTTAAATCTCACAGTTTAATCAATTTATAAAACCGTCCTGCGGATTGGCAGGGCGCACACATATTAGGAGATATGTTATGTTAAAAACAAAACTCGCAGCCACGGCTGCATTTATCGCGTTGCTGACCAGTACATCTGTGTTAGCGGCAGACCGAAACGTCCAAGCTCTTGAAAAGCGTATTGCTGACCTTGAAGCAAGATTGGGAAGCGGCGCGTCAGGCTCGATTGCGCCTAAAGCGCACGTCCCTGCCACAACCCACCGCGTTGTGAAGGATAATGGCTTTAATCCTTCCATCGGTATGGTTCTCAATGGGCAGTATAATCAGTTCTCTGCCGATGACGGAGATATTGCAGGCTTTCTCTTTGGCGAGGAAAGCGAACGCCCGAGCGAAGGCTTTGGCGTTGACCATACTGAATTGAACTTCTCTGCCAATGTGGATGATAAGTTCTACGGCAGCACCACATTTGCCCTTGCCGAACACGATGGGTCAACAGAAGTCGAACTGGAAGAAGTGTTTATTCAAACGCTTCCTGGTGCTGGCTTGCCAGATGGTGTGGGTCTAAAAGTGGGTCGTGCCTTCTGGACACTGGGCTATTTGAACGAGCATCACAGCCATGCTGATGATTTCGCAGACCGTCCTTTGCCATATCGTGTCTTCTTAAATGGCGGCTTCAATGATGATGGCGCAGAACTAACCTACACCCTGCCGACTGATGTATACGCAGAAATTGGCGGCGGCCTCTTCCGTGGCAATGACACGCCATTCGGCGGCGGCAGCGGCGCAGGCAATGATGGATGGTCGGCCTTTGCCCGTATTGGTGGCGATATTGATGCCAACCAAAGCTGGCGTGTCGGCGGCTATATGCTGTCTGGTAGCAGCACAGAAGGTGACCATGGTCATGGAGGTGGCGGCGATGGCCATACCCATGACGCTCAAGGCAACGTAGTCCCAGCGCCTCATAGCCATGAAGACGCGGGCTTTTACGGCGATACCGACATTGTCGCTTTTGATGTGCGTTATACACTGGCACCCACAGGCAATCCATCTAGCGAAGAACTCATCCTGCAAGCTGAGTATTTCACAAACGACCAAGATGGTGAATATGAAATCGGGAATCATGCAGACGACGTCGATGATTCCTCTGATGGCTGGTATGCCCAAGCGGTCTATAAGTTCGACCCACAATGGCGTATCGGTGCGCGCTATAGCCAGTTGAGTCCAATTGATGCTCCTACTGGTTTGGTTGGCACTGAGTTGGATTCGGAAGGCCATGACCCAGAAGCTTATAGTGCGATGTTGGATTGGACGAATAGCGAGTTCAGCCGCGTCCGCTTGCAATATAATCATGAAGAACTGACAGCTGGGCAAAATGATGACCAGTTGATGCTGCAATATATCATGAGCATAGGTGCGCATGGCGCACATAAATACTAGGGGACGTTGATGAAACGATTCTTTGGTTTATGCGTGGTGGGGCTGCTTTGTGCAGCCCCATTCACAACGGCGCGGGCGGAAGTTAGGATTTTCGCCTGTGAGCCTGAATGGGCGGCGTTAGCAGAAGAAATTGGCGGCGATAAGGTGAAGGCCTTTTCTGCCACGCATGCCAAACAAGACCCACATTATATCCGTGCGCGTCCGAGCCTGATTGCCAAGGCGCGCAGGGCTGACCTTGTGCTTTGCACTGGTGCAAGCCTAGAGATAGGCTGGTTGCCACTATTGCTACAAAGGGCGCGTGCGGATGTGCAAGCTGGCACAGCGGGTCATCTGATGGCGGCGCAAATCGTGCCAGTATTGGAAAAGCCGATAGCTGTTGACCGCAGCATGGGCGATGTGCATCCGGAAGGCAATCCGCATGTGCATCTCAACCCGCATAATATCGCGTTGGTGGCAAATGAGTTGACCGCACGGCTTGGCCTTGTGGATGCACCCAATGCGGCGTTTTATCGCCAACGGCTCGCGAGCTTTACGACGCGTTGGCAACGCGCCATAGGTAAATGGGAGCGCGACGCTGCGCGCTTGAAAGGCAAGCCAGTGGTTGTTCATCACCGTAGCTTTAGCTATTTGTTGGATTGGTTGGAGATGGAGCAGGTTGCCTCATTAGAGCCGAGGCCGGGTCTGCCGCCAACCACATCGCATCTGGAAGGGTTGCTGCAGCAGCTCAAAGCCAAGCCGGCAAGCGTGATTGTGCGCACGCCGTATGAGGCAGATGATGCGAGCACATGGGTGTCGGAAAAAACCAACACGCCCGCGATTATACTGCCTTATACGATTGGCGGTGATGCGGAGAGTGGCGATCTTTTTGCGTTGTTTGACCGTTCCGTTACTCTGTTAAAAAGAGCCATAAATGTTCAGTAGTGAGATGATAAGCATTGTGGGGCCAGCCCTTGCTGTTGGCCTCATGATTGCTTTGACCCACGCACCGCTTGGCATAGAGGTGCTACGACGCGGCATCATCTTTATTGATTTGGCGGTCGCCCAGATTGCTGGCCTTGGATTGGTCGCGGCGCAAACATTGTTCGGTGCGCCATCCGTTTGGGTCACGCAAGGCACAGCGCTTTCGGCGGCCGTGTTGGCGGGATTGTTCTTCCGCAAAATAGAAACCGCGCTGCCGCAGCAACAAGAAGCCATTATCGGTGTCAGCTTCGTGCTGGCCGCCTCGCTGTCGATTTTATTGCTGGCCGATGCCCCGCATGGGGGCGAAGAAATCCAGCATCTCTTATCGGGGCAGATGTTGTTCGTCACATGGGCAGATGTCGCAACGCACGCGCCCATCTATGCGCTGATTATCGCCGCTTGGGTTTACAAACCATCCTTGCGGATGGGCATCAGCTTTTATCTGCTGTTTGCCTTAGCCATCACCTCATCCGTGCAACTGGTGGGGGTTTATGTGGTTTTTGCAAGCCTCATTCTGCCCGCTTTGGCAGCGGTGAAATCAACGCATCCGCACAAGGCCGCGTGGGGCTGCGGCATCGTCGCCGTCACCGCAGGGATTATCGCAGCCTTGGGGCTAGATGCGCCCGCAGGCCCAGTGATTGTGGTGAGCTATGTTGTGACCGCCATCTGCTTCGCACTCGGCATACGGCAAAAAACTTGAGTTTTTGGGCTGTAGAGTCTATGACACATATAACAAAACACAGGATGCTTCATGCCCATTCATCTGCACAAAAATGATTTGCCCAAAGATGTGAGCTTTACTGGCTCGATTGCCGTTGATACGGAAACATTGGGGCTGAAGCCCTCGCGCGACCGTCTGTGCTTGGTGCAATTAAGCGATGGCGGTGGCGATGTGCATATTGTGCAGTTCGAACCCGAAAGCGATAAAACCCAAGACCCCTATGCCGCACCGCATCTCAAGGCGGTTTTGGGCGACCGCGAACTGGTCAAGATTTTCCACTATGCGCGCTTTGACCTTGCGGTGATTGCGCAATATCTCAATGTTCATGCGGCACCGCTGTGGTGTACCAAGATTGCTTCTAAGCTGACGCGCACATATACCGACCGCCACGGGCTGAAAGATTTGTGCCGCGAATTATTGCAAGTCGACTTATCGAAAGCGCAGCAGAGTTCCGATTGGGGCGCGCCCGATTTGTCAGACGCGCAGCTGACCTATGCCGCGTCAGATGTGCTGCATTTGCATGCGCTGAAAGACAAGCTCGAGGTCATGCTCGACCGCGAAGGCCGCCGCCCAATGGCAGAAGCCTGCTTCGATTTTGTGCTGGTGCGCTCGGCGATGGATTTGGCGGGGTGGGAAGATATTGATATTTTCTCCCATTAAGCGCATTTTGGCATATGGCCAAACGTCCTGAACATTATTCTAATCGCGTCGCGCTGCTTCGCAAGCTGCTGCTCGGCTTGGCCGCCTTGGGTGTGCTCGCGCTGATTGTGGGGGCGAATCCAACCTTGCGCGATGGCGTGGCCAATAAGATACAGCAAAATTTCGCACGCAACGGGCTGCTCGCAGGCTTGATGATTGAAGAGCCGATTTTTGAGGGGCGCTTGCCCAATGGACAAAATTATCAATTATCCGCACAGCGCGGCCAACATGATGATGGCACTATCGCCTTAGAAAAGCTGACGCTGAACATCGCCCCCCTTGCGACCCATAACGGGTTGGACTTGCGCGCCGATAGCGGCACGATAACGACTGGCAGCCAGACGGCTGAGTTGCACGGGGCGGTGCGTGGCACAGATAGTCGTGGCAATCAATTTTCGACCGACCGATTACAGATGAATATCGCGCAAGGTAAATGGCTTGCGCCGCATGAAATTACCATGTCAGGCGCAACGGGTCGGCTGCACGCCACGCGCCTTGAAGCCGACACCAATAGCGGCGCTTATGTTTTTGATAATGCCAGTTTATATATTGGCGAGCGCGCACCCCTTGAGATGCAAGCGGCGCATATGGTGCTTAGAGATGAGGCGCAAAAACTGACCGCGCGCGACCGCGTTATCGTGCTGTTTGATGATGGCCGTCGCGCCGAGGCCGACAGGGCGGTTTATGATTTAGCCGCTGAGCAGATGACATTATCAGGCAGCGTTAAGGTGACGCAAACAGGCGAGCAAGCCAGCACCGTGACAGGGGCGCGCCTATTGATTAATATGCGCACAGGTGCGGCGCGTTTATTGGGCGAGAAAAAGGGGCGCGCGCGCATCGAACTCAACAATAAGGACACCGAATGAGTAAAGCCAAGGACAAAGACCCGACCACACCCGACAGCCGCTTTGATGCGCTGCATCGGGGCGGGCTAGGCGCGGTCAATTTGTGCAAAAGCTATCGTGGCCGTGCCGTGGTGAATAATGTCTCGCTGCAATTTAACCGCCGCGAAGCCATTGGTCTCTTGGGGCCAAATGGGGCGGGCAAGACCACGACTTTTTATATGATAACGGGGCTGATACGCCCTGATAGCGGGCAGGTTTTGCTCGATGGCCATGATGTTTCTGCCTTGCCAATGTATCGGCGCGCGCGGCTAGGCATTGGTTATTTACCGCAAGAAGCGTCTATTTTTCGAACCATGAGCGTTGCGGCCAATATCATGTCCATCCTTGAAGTCGTCGAGCCAGACAAAGCCATCCAGCGCGACAAGCTGGAGGGGTTATTGTCGGAGTTTTCTATCACCCATTTGCGCGACGCAATGGGGGGAGCTTTATCGGGGGGCGAGCGCCGCCGCACCGAGATTGCGCGCGCCTTGGCCAGCAATCCAGACTTTATTCTGCTCGATGAGCCATTCGCGGGCATTGACCCAATTGCGATTAACGATATTCGCGAATTGGTCGCACAACTAAAAGAGCGCGGGCTTGGGGTACTTATCACAGACCATAATGTCCGCGAGGCGCTCGGTATCATCGACCGCGCCATCATTATGCATGACGGCCAAGTGCTGGCTGAAGGCACAGCCGAACAGATTGTCGATAATGAGGCCGTGCAGACACACTATCTGGGCGATACGTTTTCGCTTTAGCGTGGTTTTGACTCTTCTGCTTTTCTAAGGCACGATTATTACTAGACGAAAAGGAGAGACGCATGAATATCAATATTACCGGCAGACATATGGATACGGGCGCTGCCCTTAAAACCCATGTTGAAGACCGCCTCAGCGAGGCCATCAGTAAATATTTTGAGCATCCGAGTGACATTAAAGTCACTTTTTCGAAACAAGGCCACCAATTCGAGGCGGCCTGTGCGCTGCATTTAGATAGTGGGCTATATCTGCACGCCTCGGGTGCTGATACGGATGTCTATGCCTGCTTCGAGCAATCGGTCAGCAAAATCGAAAAACAATTGCGCCGTTATAAAAGGCGGCTGAAAAGTCATTCCGACCAAAAACGCTTAAATGATGTGGTGACGCAAGCGGCTGAAAAAGTGTTTGCCCCTGAAGCAGAAGATGAATTGCCCGCCGAGTTCACGCCCGTGGTGATTGCCGAAAACAAAACACCGATACCGCAATTAAATGTCAGCGAAGCGGTGATGCAACTCGAGGTTGGCGAGCATGACTTTGTGCTGTTTAAAAGCCCCGCGCGCGATGCGCTCAATCTGGTTTATAAGCGCAGTGACCATAATATCGGCTGGTTGGAACTAGACCCTGTTTAAGTGGATGGTGGAGCCAGACGGAATCGAACCGACGACCTCTTGCATGCCATGCAAGCGCTCTCCCAACTGAGCTATGGCCCCCCTCAAAGTCCCCTTCAAAGCAAACGGAAGCTAATTGAAGAGCGCGCCCCAATCAACCCTTAAATAAATCAGGGATTATACGTCGTCCTCATCATCCTCTTTGAGGAAGCTATCGTCGTCATCATCGTCATCGTCATCCGCATCGAGCAGCGCATCGCCATCTTCAAACGCAGCGAGGGCTTCGTCTTCGCTTTCTTCCACGTCATCACCCTCGGCAATATCATCGAGGCTCAGCGTGTCATCATCTTCGTCTTCAAGCTCGCCGTCATTATCATCGACAGGGGCTTCAGCTGTTGGGGCGACCTCGCGCACGGGTTGCGCCGCCGTGGCACTGGCCATCGGGTCAAAGCTGTGGCCACATTTCGGACATGTGGCTGGGTTTTTATTCAAATCATAAAACTTAGCACCGCAGGCCTCACAAACACGTTTGCTGCCTAGTTTTGAATCAACCACGGAAACCTCCATCATAGGAAAACTAAGTTTTGTTCCTGCCATGAAGCGCGGTCACTGTCAAAGGTAAATAGCGGGTCGCTTGACGCAAAAGAAGAAAAGCGCGACAAAGCAGACATGCATGAGGCTTCCCCCTTATCGGCCATGAAAGCCACCGCGCCCCTATCTGGCGAGGCGACGATAGCTGGCGACAAATCAATCTCGCACCGCGCCCTTATTTTGGCCGCGGCGGCGACTGGAAAAAGCCGCATCCATGGGCTTTTGGAAGGCGATGATGTGCTTGCCACCGCCCGTGCCATGCAGGCCTTGGGCGCGGATATTCATAAATGCCCAGAAAAAGAGGATGGCGATTACGAGATTTCGGGCGTCGGCCCTGCGGGCTTCCATACGCCCGATGCACCGCTTGATTTGGGCAATGCAGGCACAGGTGTGCGCCTCATTATGGGACTGGTGGCGGGCGCAGGGATTGGCGCGCGCTTTATAGGGGATGCCTCATTATCCGCCCGTCCCATGGGGCGCATCATCGAACCGCTCGAGAAAATGGGCGCGCAGTTTTGTGCCTCCGATGGCGCACACTTGCCGTTGAGCATAGTCCCGAGCCAGCTCATACCTGCCGATATCACGCCTGATGTCGCCTCTGCGCAGGTGAAATCGGCGATTTTATTGGCTGGCCTCAATACGCGCGGCCAGACCATCGTGCGCGAGCCGCATTTGACCCGCGACCATAGCGAGAACATGTTGGCTCTGTTTGGTGCCAATCTGGAACGCACGCAAGAAAACGGGCATCACGTCGTGAAGCTATCTGGGCCAGCAAAATTAACCGCGACCCATATAGATGTGCCGGGCGACCCAAGCTCGGCGGCGTTTCCGATGGTCGCGGCGTTGATTGTGCCGGGCTCGGATGTGTTGCTCAAAAACGTCATGCTCAACCGTCAGCGCGATGGCCTCATTCGGGTGTTGCGCAAGATGAACGCGGATATTCACTTTGAAAATCCGCGTCAGGCGGCAGGTGAATCGGTGGCAGATATTCGGGTGCGCTATAGCCAATTGATTGGCACAGAGGTTGGCGCGGAAATAGCGCCCGACATGATTGATGAATATCCCGCCCTTGCCGTGGCTGCTGCGTGCGCTAACGGCACCACGCATATGGCAGGGCTTGGCGAGTTGCGCGTTAAAGAAAGCGACCGCTTGGCTGCCATCGCACAGGGGCTTATGGCCAATGGTGTGGCGGCAGAAGAAGGCGACACCACGCTCAAAATTACGGGCAGCGCCATTCGGGGTGGCGGGGATGTAGCGACCCATCACGACCACCGCATTGCCATGGCCTTTTTGTGCCTTGGTCTGGTCGCCGAGCAGCCCGTGCGCGTTGATGATACGACGATGATTGCCACTAGCTTTCCAAATTTCTTTGAGCTAATGGCGACGCTAGGAGCTGGTTTTGACCATTAGCGCGGCACAGAAATCTGTTGTGACGATTGCCATTGATGGCCCTGCCGCCTCTGGCAAAGGCACAATCGCGCGAAAATTGGCGGATTATTTAGACTATGCCTATCTGGATACGGGCGCGCTATATCGTGCGATAGCGCTGACTATTTTGCAAGCTGGCGACGACCCGAGCGATAGACAAACGGCTATTCGCACGGCGCAACAGCTCGATATGACCAAGTTAGACGAGCCTGAATTTCTCGCCAATTTGCGCCTGCCCGCGACCAGTAAAGCGGCGTCATTGGTGGCGGCTGAGCCAGATGTACGCGCTGCTATTTTGACCACGCAGCGCCAATTTGCTGCCGCACCGCCTGAAGCGAAAGCAGGGGCTATTTTGGACGGGCGCGATATTGGCACTGTGGTGTGTCCTGATGCGGACAAAAAATTATTCATCACGGCCAGTGCCGACATCCGCGCAGAACGGCGTTGGAAAGAGCTGGTTGTGCAAGATAAAAGCCTAGAACGCGCTGCTATTTTGGCCGATATTGAAAAACGCGACAAAGCCGATAGCACGCGTGCCACCGCGCCGTTAAAACAAGCCGAAGATGCGCACTTGCTAGATACGTCTAATTTGTCTATAGAAGAGGCGTTCGAAGCGGCTCTGGCGTTGGTAAAAAGCTAAACGCCTGAAATCTAAACCGTTACGAGCGCGTTCAAAACCATATGCCCGTTCACTGGAAGGCCATGCATTGGTGCATGGGATTCCGTATGGGAAGTCCGCCCGCCACTCCTAAAGGGGTCGGGAATGGCATTTTTAGGAGACACATATCGTGTCCGATACAACACCTAATCCGAGTTTAAACCCAAGCATGGATGATTTTGCAGCCATGCTAGAAGAAAGTTTCTCAGCCGACGCCCCTCTTGAGGGAACGGTTGTGCGAGGCCGCGTCACCGCGATTGAAAACGATTTAGCGATTGTCGATGTTGGGCTGAAAACCGAGGGGCGTGTGCCTCTGCGCGAGTTTGCGATGTCTGGCCAAGAATCCACCATTAACGTTGGCGATGAAGTCGAGGTGTTCCTTGACCGTATTGAAAACGCCATGGGCGAGGCTGTTTTGTCACGCGACAAAGCACGCCGCGAAGAAAGCTGGGTGACGCTGGAGAAAAACTTTGAAGCCGATGCGCGCGTCGAAGGCGTTATCTTTGGCCGTGTGAAAGGCGGCTTCACGGTTGATTTGGATGGCGCGACGGCGTTTTTGCCGGGCAGTCAGGTCGATATTCGTCCCGTGCGTGACATCACGCCCTTGATGAACACGCCGCAGCCGTTCCAGATTCTGAAGATGGATCGCCGCCGTGGCAATATTGTTGTTTCACGCCGCGCCATTATGGAAGAAACCCGTGCCGAAGCGCGCAGCGAGATTGTCCAAAATCTGGTGGAAAATCAAGAAGTCGAAGGTGTTGTGAAAAACATCACCGATTACGGCGCGTTTGTTGATTTGGGCGGTGTTGATGGCCTGTTGCATGTCACGGACATCGCATGGCGGCGCGTTAATCACCCGTCGGAAGTGCTGAATGTTGGCGAAACCGTGCGCGTGCAAGTGGTTAAAATAAACGCCGAGACGCAACGCATCAGCCTTGGCATGAAACAGCTAGAAAACGACCCTTGGGATGAAGTGATAACCCGCTTTGCCGTCGACACACGCGTCACGGGTCGGGTGACCAACATCACCGATTATGGCGCGTTTGTTGAGTTGGAAAACGGCATTGAAGGTCTTGTCCATGTCTCTGAAATGAGCTGGGTGAAGAAAAATGTGCATCCCGGAAAAATCGTTTCCACCAGCCAAGAAGTCGAAGTCATGGTGTTGGAAGTTGATGCCGAGAAGCGTCGCATTTCGCTTGGGCTGAAACAGTGCATGGAAAATCCATGGGAAGACTTCTCTGGCAAGTTCCCCGTTGGCACGAAAGTTTCGGGCGAGATTAAAAACATCACCGAGTTTGGCCTGTTTGTGGGTCTGGATGATGAGATTGACGGCATGGTGCATATTTCTGACCTTGACTGGAACGCATCGGGCGATGAGGCTTTGGCGCAATTCGAAAAAGGTCAGACGGTCGAGACGGTTGTGCTGGATGTCGACCAAGAAAAAGAACGCGTCAGCCTTGGCATCAAGCAGCTAGATGGCGACCCGTTTGAAAGCCTTGGCAATCTACGACGCGGCGACACTGTCACATGCGAAGTCACCGCGGTGACCGATGGCGGTCTGGAAGTTTCGGTTGGCGAGGGCGATGTGGCCGCTTTTGTGCGACGCGCAGATTTATCGCGTGACCGTGAAGACCAACGCCCCGACCGCTTCCACATTGGCGACAAATTAGACGCCATGGTGACCAATCTCGACAAGCGTGGCCGCAAAGTTGGCCTATCGATTAAAGCCTTGGAGATTGCCGAAGAAAAAGAGGCTGTCGCACAATATGGCTCGTCTGATTCAGGCGCGTCACTGGGCGATATTCTCGGCGCAGCGCTGAAAGGCGAAGACGATAAATAGGCTTTTCGTTCTTTGAGAAACACGCAAAACGGTGCGGTCTTACATGAGGTCGCACCGTTTTTTTCGACACATAAGAGCAGCTTCCGCTTGACGACATCGAGCGAGGGTGGCAGCCTACCGACTTCAACAGATAGGTAACCAAAATGATTAAGTCAGAACTCATCCTGCGCATTGCAGAGAAATATCCCCACCTCTACCAGCGCGATGTTGAAGCTATTGTAAATCGATTGCTGGACAAGGTTGGCGATGCCATGGGTCACGGCGACCGCGTCGAGCTGCGCGGCTTTGGGACTTTCTCGGTTAAGCAGCGCGAAGCCCGCATTGGCCGCAATCCACGCACGGGCGAGTCCGTTGCTGTTGCCAAAAAATGCGCGCCCTTTTTCAAAACCGGCAAAGAACTGCGCGACCGCATGAATAAAAATATGAACAAAAATGACGGGTAATGCGCACCCTTCTGGCTAAACTTCTCACCCGTATCGCCTTTATCGGCCTGCTTATTATTATCGTGCCGCTAGCTGTGCAGAACCGCCAGCCTGTCGACTTGACGCTCAACCCTATCGCCGCCCTGACGGGCGATACGGGGGCTGCGTTTACCCTGCCTTTGTTTATTGCGTTGCTGCTGGCTTTAGGCGTGGGGCTACTCGTCGGGTTGGGATTGGCGCATCTATCGCGCGCGCGTTTATTTAAGCGCAAAGACCCGTCGCTTGCGCAAACGACACCGCCAATTTTACCAGACGCGCCTGACATGCTAGAAGAACCCCCAAAGCAGGGGAAAAATCATGAGTGAGAATCCGATTTACTGCGCGATTGATACGCCCGAGGCCGCGCGCGCTGAAATCTTAGCCGAAACCCTATGCGGCAGCGTCGGGGGCTTGAAAATCGGCATGGAATATTTTTATGCCCATGGGAGCGCAGGCTATGCGCGCCTTGCGGCTTTCGAGCAACCTATTTTTCTCGATTTAAAACTCCACGATATTCCCAATACGGTTGCTGCGGCGGTGCGCGCACTGGCACCGCTTGAACCAACGCTGCTGAATGTGCACGCTAGCGGCGGTGCTGCCATGATGCAGGCTGCCGCCGATGCCGCCCGCCACGCACAAAGTGAAGGTTTGGCCTCGCCATGCATGCTCGCTGTGACCCTGTTAACCAGCCTCGCCGAAGCCGATTTGCATGGCCTTGGCATTAGCGGCACGCCACGCGACCAAGTGCTGCGCCTTGCGACACTGGCGCAAAAAAACGGCATGGATGGCGTCGTCTGTTCGGCGCATGAGATTGAAGCCTTGCGCGATGAATTGGGCGGTGATTTTAAACTTGTTGTGCCGGGCATTCGCCCTGCGGGCAGTCCTACAGATGACCAAAAACGGGTGATGACCCCCGCCGCTGCCAAGACCGCAGGTGCTGATATTCTGGTGATTGGCCGTGCTATTACGGGACATGATGACCCGCGCCAAGCAGCGATGGATATCGCCGCCAGTTTGGAGGGGTAAGCGATGCCCGTGAAAATATCTGCGAAAATCAAAATCTGTGGCGTCACGCAGCCCGAAGATATCGACACGCTGAATGCGCTCGAAGTCGATATGGCTGGGTTTAATTTTTACAAGCCCTCGCCGCGTTATCTGCATGAAGACCGCGCCGCGCAAATGGCTGGCCGATGCCGCCCGCAAATGGAGCGCGTGGCACTTTTGGTTGACCCTTCCGATGATGAGATTGATATGGCACTGGCCGCCATCAGCCCGCATCGGCTGCAATTGCACGGCACAGAAAGCCCCGCACGGGTGGCTGAGATTCGCACACGACATCAGTGCGCCATCATCAAAGCGCTGAGCATTCAAAGTGCTGAAGACATAAAACAAGCCGCCGCCTATGACGGTGTGGTCGACTGGTTTTTATTCGATGCTGCTCCCCCCGCCGATGGTCTACCGGGGGGAAACGGCGAAACCTTTGACTGGACGGTGCTAAACGCTTATGACCAATCGCAGCCATATTTGCTGGCGGGTGGCTTAAACGCGGCCAATGTGGGCGAGGCGTTGCAGATAAGCGGCGCGTCGATGGTCGATATTTCATCTGGCGTTGAGCGTGCTTCGGGCGTAAAAGACCATCAGAAAATAGAGCAATTTGTCAGCGCGGTGCGCAGCTATGCGCCCGCCCAAAAGGGTAACAGATAGATGGCCGATGCACCCAATTCATATCGCGCGAGCCCCGATGATAAAGGCCGCTTTGGCCTTTACGGCGGACGCTTTGTGGCAGAAACACTGATGCCGCTTGTGCTCGACCTTGAGCAAGCCTATGCGACCGCACAGCAAGACCCCGCCTTTGCTGCCCAATTAGAAGATTTGCAGACCCATTATGTTGGCCGCCCTAGCCCGCTATATTTTGCCGAACGCTTGAGCGAACATTATGGCGGCGCAAAGGTTTACTTAAAGCGCGACGAGCTGAACCATACAGGTAGTCATAAAATCAATAATTGCCTCGGGCAGATTTTGCTCGCCAAACGCATGGGCAAAACCCGCATCATCGCAGAGACGGGCGCAGGCCAGCATGGTGTCGCAGTCGCCACGGTGGCCGCACGCTTTGGCTTGCCGTGCACGGTCTTTATGGGGGCGACCGATATCGAACGGCAAAAGCCCAATGTATTCCGCATGAAGCTGCTGGGGGCAGATGTGCGCCCTGTTGCCTCTGGGGCGGGCACATTAAAAGATGCGATGAATGAAGCCTTGCGTGATTGGGTGAGCAATGTGCACGACACTTTCTATATTATTGGAACGGTCGCAGGCCCCCATCCATATCCTGCGATGGTGCGCGATTTCCAATCGATTATTGGCCGCGAAACCAAGCAACAAATGCAGGCACGCGAAGGTCGCTTACCCGATACGCTGGTCGCTTGCATTGGCGGCGGCTCTAATGCGATGGGCTTGTTCCACCCCTTTCTGGATGAGCCAGAGGTGAAAATCATTGGCGTGGAAGCCGCAGGATTAGGGCTGGATACGCCCGACCACGCCGCGTCTTTGGCGGGCGGCGTTGCAGGGGTGCTGCACGGCAATCGAACCTATTTGCTGCAAGATGATGACGGGCAGATTATCGAAGGCCATTCGATTTCGGCAGGGCTTGATTATCCGGGTATCGGGCCCGAACACGCTTATTTGCGCGATACGGGACGCGTCGATTATGTTTCGGCAACCGACAAGGAAGCGCTGGAAGCCTTCCAGTTGATAACCCGTCTGGAGGGTATTATTCCGGCTTTAGAACCGAGCCATGCCTTGGCGCATGTCAGCAAAATCGCGCCTGATTTGCCAAGCGATCATTTACTGGTGATGAATATGTGCGGGCGCGGTGACAAGGATGTCTTTGCCGTTGCTGAACATTTGAATGTCGAGTTGTGATGATAGCAAAAACCCGCATAGAGACTTGTTTTGCAAAACTGCACGAGACGGGACGCAAAGCCTTTATCGCGTTCATCACGGCGGGCGACCCCGATGCAGCGACCTCGGCAAAAATCTTACACGGGCTTCCCGCCGCAGGGGCTGACATTATCGAATTGGGCATGCCCTTTACCGACCCAATGGCCGATGGGCCTGCCATTCAGGCGGCCTCGCAACGGGCGCTGAAAGCAAAGCAAACGCTCAAAGCGACACTCGATATGGTGCGCGATTTTCGCACTCAAAACGACACAACCCCCATTGTGCTGATGGGCTATTACAATCCCATTTATATTTATGGGTCTGATAGATTTGTCAAAGATGCGCACGCCGCGGGCGTTGATGGGCTGATTGTCGTCGATTTACCGCCCGAAGAAGACGACGAATTGTGTTTGCCCGCATTGGCGGGCGGGCTAAACTTTATCCGCCTTGCCACCCCCACCACCGATGATGCCCGCCTGCCAGACGTTTTAGCCAACACATCGGGCTTTGTTTATTATGTCTCGATTGCTGGCACGACGGGTGCGGCGACCCCGCAAGCCGAAGCCGTCAGCGATAATGTCGCGCGCATTAAACGCCATACCGATTTACCCGTTTGTGTCGGCTTTGGCATTCGCACCCCCGAACAAGCCAAGGCCATGGCCGATATCAGCGATGGCGCGGTGGTTGGCTCGGCCTTGGTCGACATGATTGCGGCCAACCTTGATGCCAACGCGAAAGCCACACCCGCATGCGCTGATGCTGTGCTAGCCCTTGCGTCTGCACTGGCTGAGGGTGTAAACAGTAAGTAGCTGATTCGCGTAAAAAACAGAGAAGGCAGCCATGAACTGGATTAAAAACTTTGTTCGCCCACGCTTTCCAAGCGTCTTTCGCGAGCATGACGACACACCCGATAATCTATGGGATACGTGCAAAGAATGCGGCGAGATGATTTTTCACCGCGATTTGGAGGCGCACCAAAAAGTCTGCCCGAGCTGTGGTCATCATATGCGCATTGGCGCGCCAGAGCGTTTTGCCGCGCTGTTTGATGGCGGCCATTTCAGCCTCATCGAAGTGCCAGATGTGCCGCACGACCCGCTGAAGTTTAAAGACCAGAAAAAATATGCCGAAAGGCTGAAAGATGCGCGCACCAAAACCGGCGACGCAGATGCTGTCAAAGTCGCCAAGGGTAAAATTGGCGGGCAAACCAGTATTATCGCCGTGCAAGATTTCCATTTTATGGGCGGGTCTTTGGGCATGGCCGCGGGCGAGGCTGTTGTCACGGCTGGCCAAACGGCACTGGCCAATGATGCCCCGTTGATTATGGTCGCCGCGGCTGGCGGTGCGCGTATGCAAGAGGGCATTTTATCGCTGATGCAAATGCCGCGTGCCACGGTGATTGTGCAGCAATTACGCGAGCGGGGCTTGCCTTATATTGTGCTGCTGACCGACCCAACCACTGGCGGTGTGACGGCCTCTTACGGCATGTTGGGCGATATCCATATTGCCGAGCCAAACGCGCTTATCGGCTTTGCTGGCCCACGGGTTATTCAAGATACGATTAAAGAAAAACTGCCCGAGGGGTTTCAGCGTGCCGAATATTTGCTCGAACATGGCATGGTTGACATGGTGGTGCATCGCCATAAATTGCCCGAGACGCTCGCCACATTGCTGCAATTGCTGATGGGCGATAACGCGCCACAAGCCGCCGAATAGAGTGACTCAAAAAAACTCGGATAAGCTGCTGGCACAATTATTGAGCTTGCATCCACGCCTCATTGACCTATCGCTTGACCGCATGTGGCGGCTGCTGGCAGCGCTCAATCACCCGCAAGATAAATGCCCGCCGATTATTCATATTGCTGGCACGAATGGCAAAGGCTCGACCGCTGCTATGTTGCGCGCCATGTTGGAAGCCGATGGCAAGAAAGTCCATGCCTATCACTCGCCGCATTTGATAGATTTTCACGAGCGCATCTTATTGGGCGGTGTGCCGATATCAGAAGCGCATCTGGCCGATATATTGGCACGCGTCGAACGCGCCAATGCCAACGCGCCGATTACTTTTTTCGAAATCACCACGGCGGCGGCGTTTTTAGCCTTTAGCGAACAGCCCGCAGATTATCTCATTCTTGAGGTCGGACTTGGTGGTCGCCTCGATGCCACCAATGTCATCACGCCAAAGCTTACCGCCATCACGCCTATCAGTCTCGACCATCAAGATTTTCTGGGCGACACTATTTTGTCTATCGCAGAGGAAAAAGCGGGCATTTTAAAACTCGGCGTGGCGAGCATTATCGCTGCCCAAACCGACGATGTCCGTGATTTTTTAAAAACCCGCGCCGCGCAAGCTGGCTCACCCTTGAGCCTGTCGGGGCAAGACTTCATGGCACGCGAAGAAGCAGGGCGGTTGGTGTTCCAACATAATGACGGCTTGTTAGACTTACCGCTTCCTGCGCTTAGCGGGGCGCATCAAATAGACAATGCAGGCACAGCCATCGCGCTTGCCCGCGCTTTAGACCTGCCCGAGGCCGCCATCGGGGATGGGTTGGAAACCGTGCGCTGGCCGGCGCGCTTGCAGTCTTTATCTAAGGGCAAAATAGTCGCCCCGCTTCTGGCGCGCTTGCCGCAGGCCAGCCTCTGGCTTGATGGCGGCCATAATGAAGCCGCCGCAACGGCTCTAGCCATATGGCTCAAGAGCCAGCCTGCGCGTCCCATCCATATCGTCATGGGGCTGCTGAACACCAAGGCGCATGTGGCTTATCTGGCGGCTTTAAAAGATATAAAGGCTGAGATTCATTGCGTGCCGATTGAGGGTCATGAAGCCGCCATCGCCCCTGACACATTGGCCGAGACCGCGCGCGCGCATGGGTTTCACGCAACACCACACGCAGATATAACAAGCGCGCTAGAGGCGATTGCTGCCCCCAACGCGCTGATTTTAATCACTGGCTCGCTTTATTTGGCAGGCCATGTGTTGCGCGAAAATGCTTAAAGCGTTTCGTCAATCCAGTCTTTGATTTGACTTTTGGGCTTTGCGCCGACTTGCGTGGCGGCGGGTTGCCCATCTTGGAAAATCATCATTGTCGGAATAGAGCGCACGCCATACGAGGTGGGCGCTTCGGGGTTCTCATCAATATTGATTTTGAGTATGGATAATTTGCCGTCATATTCAGCCGACAGCTCTTCCAGCGCAGGTGCGATTTGTTTGCACGGGGCGCACCATTCCGCCCAAAAATCGACCAGCACAGGGCCATCTGCGTTGAGCACTTGGGTTTCAAAATCAGCATCATTGATATGCGATACACTCATGGCGTTCTCCTATTTGTTTGCTATCTCTAATGTAGGCAAGGTATGGCTGATTCTCAAGTGAGCTGCACGCGGCCAGATAAAATATCTGCCATGGCGCTATCTAAATCGGCAGTATCGAGCCATTCTATATGCGGCGTTTGCGTCCAGATAAGCGCGCAGCGTATCGGCTTTTCGGCGTTGGTTTTTTGCATCAATGCGCGATAGGCCGCCATTTGCAGCCGATACGCGCTGTTGTCGTCTTGGCGTGCGCCAGTTTTAAAATCAACCAGCCATATGGCATCGTCAAGCTCAACCAGACGGTCAATCTGGCCAGACATAGCAAGATGCTGGCCATCCGCCATCTCAAGCACACCAGCAATCGGGGCTTCGGCGCGCGCGTGAGCGCCAAATAAATCAGCAAGTTCGGGCTGTGCCATCAACCCCATCGCTTCGCCTATTATCTGCGCCTGTGCCGCCGCATCCAACGATTGGCCAGTCGCCAGAACCACCCGTTTTAGATAAGCCAGTGCCGCTGCTTGACGCTCTGCGGGGGGCAAATCGGGCAGGGTTTCCAATAAAGTATGGATAAGCCGACCGCGCTGTGCAGCAATGCGCAAGCCTTCGCCTTGTGCGCCCGCAGGCGATGTCACGGGCGCATCACCTTGGGCGAGCGCTGATGGCGAAAACAGCTTATCGGCAAAATAACGATAGGTCTTAGTTTCTTTGGGCGCAGCTTTATGCACCCAGTCAGGCGGCGGCACACTCGCCTCAACGGTTACAGTCTGTGCGCTTTGCATTGCGGGAAGCGCTGTTTCGCCAAGTGCCAATTGCTGAAGATCATCGCCCAAAGCCTGCGCAATCATATCATACCAACTTCCTTCGGCAGGCTGTGTGTCGCGCTTGCCCAACCAACCGCCAATATAAAGTCGGTCGCGCGCCCGCGTCAGTGCCACATAAAGCAGCCGCTTTTCTTCTTGTCGCGCTTGTCTTTCGGCACGTGCGACTTGCGCCTCGCCATAGCTTTCCTGCAACGCCTTACTGGCACGCCAAAGAGGTCGCCGCGCTGCATCAAATTGCAAGCGATTGACTTGCCCGCCGCGTTTGACGGGCGCACGGCACGTATCGGGCAGAAACACAATCGGTGCCTCCAACCCTTTCGCGCCATGCACCGTCATAATGCGCACCGCCGCCCCGCGCCCTTCCATATCGCGCTTAATCTCTTGATGGCCTTGGCGCAACCAATGCACAAAGCCTTGCATTGATGCGACATGGCGCGTTTCATAAGCTAGCGCAAGGCGCAATAATTCACCAATCGGGTCATCAATTTCTGACCCCAGCCGCGCGCTCAACAAGCGATGGCCGCCTTGCGCACCCAAAAACCGCGCAAGAAGTTCGTAAGGCGGCAGACGTTCAATATGGCGGCGCAACCACTCAAGACGCGCATATGCCGCTTGCAGAGACGCATCGGCTTGTTTGCTTTTGGCGGCCATCTCAAACGCATCCCACAGACTGGCTTCGCGCCCATGCGCCAAATCAAACAAATCCGCTTCGCTCACACCGCCGAGAGGGCTGCGCAGCACAATCGCCAGTGACAAATCATCCGCACGATGCAGCGCGACATCCAGCGCGGCAAGAATATCCATAATGGCGATTTGCTCGAGCAAAACCATGCGGTCAGCCCCCGCCACAGCAATGCGCCGCCGCTTCAAAGCACGGGTCATTTCGTCAACAAAGCCATCGCGCTTGCGCACCAAAATAAGCATATCGCCCGCCGTCACATTTTGGGTTTTGTCGGCGAGCAGACTGGCTATTTTATCGGCCATGCGCGCGGCAAGCTTTGTGCGCCCATCATCTTGCGCGGCACGCCGTTGCGCCTCCGATGGCACATCCGACACGGGCACATCATCATCGGGTATATCGGCTGTGTCGGCCGGCCATAGCTCGACATGGCCAGTTTCTGACGCGCGAAACGCCGTATGAGCGACATCGTCACGCGTGCTTACACCTTCGCGGCGCGTGGCATCGCCAAATACCAAATCGACCAGCGCAAGCACTTGCGGCACAGAACGACGCGAAATTGTCAGCGGCACATAATTTAACTGCCCGCCTATCGCGCCAATGGTCTCTTTAAAATCACGATATTGCTCATCAAACGCGGCGGGGTCAGCCCCTTGGAAAGAAAAGATCGATTGCTTCTCATCGCCCACAGCAAAAATAGTCCGCACAGATGTGCCATCATGCGCTGTGTCGCCGACGAAAAACTCATTGGCCAGCGCGCGAATAACCCGCCATTGCGCGGGACTGGTATCTTGCGCCTCATCGACCAAAATATGCGTCAGGCCAGTGTCGATTTTAAACAGCACCCATTGTGCTGCGCCTTCGCCTTCGAGTAGCTCATTCGTCACCCCAATCAGGTCATCATAATCGAGGACAGCGCGGCGGCGTTTTTCATCCGCATAAGCTGCCAGTAAATAGTCGGCAAATTGGAACAGGCTTTGCGTCATTTCGTAAGTGCTTATGGCGTTGAGCTTGTCGCGTAGATGAACGGCGGCATCGGCCATCATCTGCATCGCGGCGGCCAGTTTGGGGGCTTTGGCAAGACGGTCTTTGGTCGCCAATTTAGCGCGTAGCGCGCCCGCATCGGTGAAAAAGACAGGCCGTAAAGCTGCCCATGCGCCGTGCCAATCTTGAGCTTTTATCGCTAGCTGCCCTGCGCGCAAACCATCGGCTTTCTTTTGGTCTTGCACGCCACCTTGCGCCAACCAAGCGATAAAATCTGCAACCATCGGCGCGAATTCTTCAGCCCACGCGGCCAGTAACAAATCGCTAGACGGCACGTCTTCGGGTAATTCTAGATGCGCGGCGAGGGTGGCTAAATTATCCGCCTTTTTTGTCTTATCGAGCGCCTCGCGCTGGTCGATAATAAGCCGTCCCAAACTCGCCAATTCGGGCGCGCTTAAGGTTCGCGTCAAGCGTGCCATGGCTTCCGCCAAAGACGCATCATCGCCTGCCCCATTTAAGGCCGACGCGATAATCTTCTGCTGCATATCTTGTGCGTCTTGCTCGTCGAGCAATTCAAATTGCGGCGACAAACGCGCCTCAAGCGGAAAGCGTTTCAGTAGGCTTTCACAAAATGCGTGGATGGTTTGCACCCGCAACCCCCCCGGCGTTTCGAGCGCACGGGCAAACAGCGTGCGCGCACGCGTCAAATCCTCAAGCTGCGCATCTGGCCCGAGCCGACCCGCAATGGCTGCACGCAAATCTTCATCCGCCAATAGCGCCCATTCAGCCAATAGGTCAAACAGACGCTCTTGCATTTCTGCGGCTGCCGAGCGCGTATAAGTCAGGCATAATAGTTTTTCGGGCGCGACGCCATCCAGCATCAGGCGCACCAATCGCGATACCAAAACATAGGTTTTGCCCGACCCCGCATTGGCACTTACCCACGCCGACGCATCGGGTTGAGTGGCGCTAAAGGCGATATCAGCCTTATCCATCTGCCACGCCCCCGTCTGTTTGCCATTCTTTGCGCCGCGCCAAATGGTCATACGCCCCGCTGAAATTGGGCGTTTTCGGACGAATATGAACAAGATAAGGCCGCGCTGCATCGCGATAGCCCGCAATCAGGTCGGCCACCATCTCGCGCACATCGCGCACTAGCTTGTCATTACATTCGATTTGAATAACTCTTGCGGCAGGGTCGCGCCCGCTTAATTGCACATAGCTCAGCCTATCGCACGCACCCGCAAGCGGTACGCCATCAACCTCGAAACCGCCAGCCGCCAAAATCGCCGCCTCCAATGTCAATTGCGGCGCGGTATGCTGCGCGACACTTTTCTGGGTCGGCACAGCGCCGGTTTTATAGTCGATAATCTCGAAACGATTATTGTGTCGCGCATCGATACGGTCTGCTTTGGCCGTGATATGGAAGGGGCTCCCGCCTGCATCAATCTGCATGCGCCCGCGTAGCTCGACATAGCTTTGCACCACCTCATCGCCACGCGCCGCCTCATAAGCTGCGACCCAATCTGCAACCGCCATAAGACGCGCCTGCCAATATTGCAAAATCGCTGCGCCATTCGGACGATGGCGCTGTTCTGCCTCGGCCAGAGCCAAAAGCTGTGCTGCCACATCATCGCCCCGATGCGCTCCCGTTTTCACCAGTTTTTCCATCACCCCATGCAGCAATGTGCCACGGTCGGCTGCCGAAACGGGCGCATCAACAAGCTCCATCTCCTGCAAGTTCAAAATCTTTTTGGCATAAATCTCATAAGGATTATGCAGCAGGGTTTCGATTTGCGTGACCGATAATTGCGTCGGACGCGCGGCCACGGGTGGACAGGGCGCAGGCGCGTCGGCTGGTTTGGGCGATGCGCCCGCACCCCCATCAAGGGTTACCCCGTCAAGGGCTGCCCACCACCCCAGAAGGCGTTGTTCTTCCGCACGCGGCAGCTCACCGCACAAGGTTTCGAGCCGACGCAACCAACGCGCCGCAACACTCGGCGCACCATCGATTTTTTGCGCCCGCGTCACATACACTGTCGGGGCAGCCGCGCCTTGTATAAAGTCATGCGCGGCCAAACCGATTTGACGTTCTGGTTGGCTCATCCCAAGAGCAGCACGCATCGGGCGCGACAACCACGGGCCCGTCTCTGGCAAGGGCGGCCAACTGGTTTCGTTAAGCCCGCCCAAAATCATCACATCGGCCTGCATTAAACGCGCTTCCAAGGGCCCCCAAATGGCTAAGCGCGCTTGCGTTGCGGTTTGTGGGCGCAGCGTTTGGCGTTTCATCCACATGTCGAACAAAGCTGGCCAATCCGCCGACGCAATCGACCCTGCCGCTTGGCTCTGGGCATATAATCTTTCGATTAAACTCGCCAGAGCGCGGCCTTCTTCATTGCCGCCCAATAAATCAGACAAGCTATCCCCACCGCCCATCAGTTCGGTAGCACAAGCTAACAAAGCATCAAGATGGTTGCGCATTGTGGGAGAGGGGGTGGGTGACGCGCCATCCGCAGAAAAAGCCATAAGCGGTGCAAAAGCCTGCGCCAACGCATCAATCATCTGTGCCATTTCAGCCCGCTGCGTATCGTCAAGATGTGCGTGCTCGGACAGCTTAAGCCGCAACGCCGCCAAGCCACCAACAACACGCGCCCCGCGCAATAAATAACGCTCACACATATAGGCACGCGATAAATGCGTGGCACGCGGCGCATCCAAGCGCACTTTCGGATGCTTCAGCAACGCCAATAAATCAACGGGTGCAAAATCACTCGCCCAACACGCCAAAATAAGCCGCAAAAAACCACCGCTTTGGCTGTTCGACAAGGGCAGCCCCGCACTGTCATCAACCGTGATATCCCACCGCCGCAACTCGCCCGCCACCCGACGCGCAAGGTTTCGGTCGCGGGTCACCAGCGCGGCGGTTTTTGTATCATCTTCCAATGTCTCGCGCATAATCAGCGCAATCACGCCGGCCTCGGTGCGGGCATCTGGCGCTTCCACCAAATGACACGCGCCCAACTGACCCGCATCGGCGCTATCATGATGCGCCCAATCAGCAGTTTGAGCGGCCGGCACTAACGCCAAATTTAACTGCGCGACACGATGCGTTAGCGGCGCGGCCACATGGGTTTTGCTTGGCCATATATCGACCGCATCGCGCGGCACGTGCATATGCGCCAATAGCTGCGCCATGGCGTATTGCGGATGCGCCACATCGCTTTCAATCGCCTGCCAGACAGTCTCGTTTTGCGTCTTATCCAAGCCCGGCAACACCACCGCGCCCTTGGGCAAATGGGCAATAGTGCTGAGCAAATCAGCCGTGGCGCGAATCGTCCCCGTTGAACCCGCCGCGATAATCGGGTGGTCGGGCGGATGGTCACGCCATTCTTGTGCGCGTTTCTCAAGCAGTGCATTGCGCCGCGCGGTGGGGTCAAGCGCGTCTATTTCGTCCAAATAAGTCGGCCAGCTTTTGGTGATAATGTCGAGAAACCCTAGCGTCTGCTGCCAATTTTCCGCCAGCGCGTCTGGCACTAAATCGGGCAATTTATCCCACGCGACCTGCTCATTTTGCGCTTGGTCGAGAAACCGCTCCAAATCAAACGCCAATCCCGATAATTTCACGGGGTTCAGCGATTGACCCGTCAGCTCAGCCCAACGCCGAATAAGCGGCAGCAAATAGAAATGGCGTGCCATCGGCTCGACGGCAGGCGGCACATCGATGCGGTCGCGCTCGATTTGCGGCGCGTCCTCATCCAAATCGCCCAAAGTGTTAATGCGCGGCAATAAAAGTGCGCCTTGACCTTGTGTTTCAGCAAGTCGCAAAAATAAGTTAGCTAACTCACGCGCAGCACGGCGCGTCGGCAGCAAAATCTGCACACTGTCCAACGCCGCCGCGCCAAACATCGCCATACGTGCGTCATCATCAAATAATGTGCACGCCAAAACCTCCAAAAACGATTGGCCGGGGGCAATCGTATAAACGCGCGCCTCAGAAAAAGAAGGTGAATCACTCATGCCTTGAGTATAACACGAAGCAGCACAAGGCGAATTAGATGTAATCTAGTCAAACGCAGCTTGTGCCGCAGCACGCCCCTCTGGTGTGCCGACATGCATCCACATCCCATCCAACACCGTGCCATATAAACGTCCATCGCTTTGTGCCACGTCATAAATATGGTTCAACGAAAACGCCCCTGCAGGGCTATCGGCGAATAAATGCGGCGATAATATCTGCACCCCAGCAAAAATATGAGCCGCTTCCGCTGCTGTCTTGCGGGTCAGCAATCCGCTATCGGCCAAGTGATAGTCGCCTGTTCCGTCATAGCCCGTCGCGTGGGTGCGTGCCGCCAACAATAAAAGCGCATCCATTTTATGCGCCTCGAACTGGTCTATCATCGCGGTGAGTATGGGCGTGTTTTCGCGCCACAAAACATCGCCATTCGCCACCAAAAAGGGCGCATCGCCCAAAAGCGGCAGCGCCTTTTTAACGCCCCCGCCCGTCTTTAAAGGAGCGGCGCGCTCATCGGATAAAACCAAATCCGCCGCTCCTTCATATGCTTGCACCGCCGCTTCAATGGCTGCCGCTTTATAGCGCATATTGATGATAATCCGATTTATCCCCGCAGCCTCAAGCCGCTTTATCATGCGCACCAACAGACTTTGGCCAGCAATATCGGTCAATGGCTTGGGCGGGTCGCTCGGTGCGAGGCGCATGCGCGTGCCTTTTCCCGCAGCCAATATCATCGCCGTGTCAATCATTGTCTTGCTCCAACGCTGTTGGCGCGTGCAGTGCCAACCATTCTGCAATGGGTGCCAAAGCGGGATGGTCGATATGCGCTTTGATGTAGCCCAACACACGCGGCACATGCTGCAGATAGGCGGGCTTATGGTCGCGTATGGCAAGGCGGACGAAAATCCCTGCGATTTTCATATTGCGCTGAACCGCACAGATAGCCAAGCTTGCGGCAAACTTATCACGCGCGGCTTGGTCATCGCCAAAGCGTGCCGCGCAATAGCTTTCGATGGATTCGGCTTGCTGGGCGGGCGACACATCAACACGCGCATCGTATAAGAGCGAAGCTAAATCATACGCCGCGTGACCCGCCAAAGCGTCCTGCACATCGATAAGCCCAATACGAAAACGCGCCTGCGCATCCTCGCGCCACAAAATATTCACCGAGTGAAAATCGCGCAGCACAGTAACCGCCGCCTCGTCAAGTAATCCGTCACCCAAAACCTGCCAACGCGCATGCCAATCGACAATCGCTTGCGCATCTGGCGCGATACCGCAATGCGGCAAAAACCATTCGGTAAACAGTCCCGCTTCGACACTCTGCACAGCCCCATCATAAGGCGCTAAAAAATCCGCCGCAGCGTGTGTGTGCAAATGCACCAAGCTCGCCACCGCCTCGCGATAAAACACAAGCCTATCAATGCGCGTATCATTGGCGATGTGGCAATCGCCGAAATCTTCCATCAGCACAAAACCCCGCGCTTCGTCACGCGCCATGATTTGCGGCACAGCCATCGCGTGCGCATCAAGCCAATCGACCATGGCGCAATAGGCCGGCATCGCCTCGGCCAAATGCGCGCGCTCGCTATAAGATTTACCGTCATAAATCGGCGGGCCATCTGCCCCTTCTATCCAATCCATGAGAACGCCAGACTGACCCGATGGATGCGCAAGACGCTCATACCGACGCGTCGACGCATCGCCTGCCAAAGCGCTGCGCTGCGCCTTGCCCCAGTCATGGGCGTTCAGAAAATCAACCAGATGCGCCTCGCGTGCGGCAGCCGCCTTTAACGCTTTGATAAGTACGCCATCGCCCGAAATGCTGATGCGCCGCGCATCATCGTCATTATCACATAGGGCTAAATCCACCCGCACAGTGGGCGGCGGCAGCAATTCATCGGCGCGCTCAGCCCATTCGATGAGACAAATATGACTATCAAGCGCATCGCCAATACCCAATTCATCAATGTCTTGTGCTTGCTCTAAACGATAAAAATCGCTGTGCAAAATCGGCGGCACGCTGGTCTCATAAGGCTGCACCAGAGTAAAGCTTGGGCTTGGCACAATCGTTTGCGCACCGCTTCTGGCCTGAATAAGCCCCCGCGCAAAAGCGGTTTTTCCCACGCCCAAATCGCCGCTTAGAAAAATCAACCACCCCGCCTCGGCCTGCGCCGCAAGCCACGCGGCACAGCGCAACGTTTGCGCTTCATCTGCTGCGTCAAACTCGAAGATTTCTGTGCCGCCCGTCATACCCGCTTTTAGTACCCAAGCCTAATAGCGATAATGTTCTGGCTTATAAGGGCCGGTCTGGCTGATGCCGAGATAATCGGCTTGTGCGGGCGACAATTCGGTCAACTTCGCCCCCAGCTTGGCAAGATGCAGACGCGCGACTTTCTCATCCAAATGTTTTGGCAGCACATAGACCTGCTTTTCATAATCAGCACCGTTTTGCCATAATTCAATTTGCGCCAAAACCTGATTGGTAAAGGATGCGCTCATCACAAAACTTGGATGACCCGTCGCACAGCCAAGGTTCAGCAATCGACCCTCGGCCAGCAGAATAATCCGTTTGCCATCGGGAAACTCGACCTCATCAACCTGCGGTTTGACATTATGCCATGGATGATTTTCCAACGCCGCGACCTGAATCTCGCTATCGAAATGGCCAATATTGCCAACAATCGCGCGGTCTTTCATCTCGCGCATGTGTTCGAGGGTGATGATGTCTTTATTGCCCGTCGCGGTGATAAAGATATCGCCTATGGCAGCCGCATCACTCATCGTTGTCACTTCATAGCCTTCCATGGCGGCTTGCAGGGCGCAGATGGGGTCAATCTCGGTGACCATGACGCGTGCGCCTTGCGAACGCAGGCTTTCGGCTGAGCCTTTTCCGACATCGCCATAGCCGCACACAACGGCAATCTTGCCGGCTATCATCACATCGGTGGCGCGTTTTACCCCATCGACCAAGCTCTCGCGGCAGCCATATAAATTGTCGAACTTTGATTTCGTCACCGAATCATTGACGTTGATGGCGGGGATTTTCAACGTGCCCGCCTTGGCCATTTCATAAAGCCGCAACACGCCCGTTGTCGTCTCTTCTGATACGCCAACGCAATTATCAAGAACGTCTGGATATTTCTCATGGCACAAAGTGGTTAAATCGCCGCCATCATCCAAGAGAATATTCGGCGTCCAGCCATCTGGCCCTTTAATGGTTTGCTCAACGCACCACCAATACTCTTCTTCGCTTTCTTCTTTCCAAGCAAATACCGGCACACCCGTGGCCGCAATGGCGGCGGCTGCATGGTCTTGGGTCGAGAAAATATTGCACGACGACCAACGCACCTCTGCCCCCAAAGCCGTCAGCGTTTCAATCAACACCGCCGTTTGAATGGTCATGTGCAAGCACCCCGTCACGCGCGCGCCTTTAAGCGGCTTCTGGCTGCCATACTCATCGCGCAGTGCCATTAAGCCGGGCATTTCGGTTTCGGCAATCGCGATTTCCTTGCGCCCCCAATCGGCCAGCGAAATATCGGCGACTTTATAATCCTGTGACATGGCTATTCTCCTGCGAAATCTAGATTTGCGCGAAATCTAGCAGGCGTGCGCCCCCTTGGCAAGAAACATATAAAGGTTTCTTTATGTGTTTTCACTCCTCGCCAAATTTATCCTCGACCAAGGCGGCCAGCGCAGCCAAAGCCGCCTGCCCATCTTCGCCTGTAGCCGTTAAAGTGATATGGCTGCCAACGCTCGCGCCCAGCATCATCAGCCCCATAATCGACGTGGCCAACACCGCTTCGCCATCCTTTGAAACCATAATCTCAGCGTCAAAGCGTTCGGCCAGCTGAACAAATTTAGCCGAAGCACGCGCATGCAAACCACGTTGATTGGCAATGGTGACATCGCAACTCACAGGAGAAGCTGTGCGCGTCAAATCTCGCGCCTATTGCTCGGCACTGCCCAGCACTTCGCTGGCGACAGAAATATACTTGCGTGCGGCTTCTTTGGCTTCCAAAACCGCATCGGCTAAAGCGCTGGTTTCGCGGATAGAAGCGAACTTAATCAGCATCGGCAAATTAATACCCGCAATCACCTCAACGCGCTCTTTTTCCAATAGCGAAATCGCCAGATTGGACGGTGTCCCGCCAAACATATCGGTTAAAAGCGCCACGCCCGCACCGCTATCCACCTCGCCAATCGCATCGACAATATCTTGCCGCCGCTTTTCCATATTATCGTCAGGGCCAATAGAAATTGTCGCCAACTGACTTTGCGGGCCAACCACATGCTCAACGGCGGCGCGAAACTCTTGCGCCAACCCACCATGCGTCACCAATACCAATCCAATCATTGTCGTCTCCTGTTATCCTTAATATATAGCATCTTCACGAAATCCCTGCACCGCCAACGTCACCATCGCATGCACAATAATCATCGGCGTGGCACTATCATGCGCATGTAAAGTCAGTTTTGGCACGCGCTGTCCGTCATGGATAAAATACGCTTCATCGGCCACGCGGGGCACATCTTGACGCGCCACCAAATCAACCACCAAATGCACTGGTGCTTGCGCCAAATGGGTCATTTGCGCAAGGCCAAGTCCGCGCAATTCAAGCATGCCTGCCAGCTGCGCATGCGGGCGCACCCATAGGCTATCCCCGTCACGCGCTAAATGAAGGCGGTCATCGCCGATAAGCGCGCCGCCATGTGCCTCAATGAGGCGTGCTGCCAAAGACGACTTTCCACTGGCGGACGCGCCAAGCAAAACAACCCCGCGCCCGTCCAACGCGACAGCACTACCATGGACAATATCACTCATGCGGGGCTTCGAGCCAAAGGCAAGGTCAGCGTGAAATACGCCCCCGACCCGTCTGGGCGATTATCGGCCATCAAATCGCCGCCATGGGCGCGCGCAATCTGGCGCGAGATAGACAGTCCCAAACCAGAATGGCTCGATAGCTGCGCGTCATCTGCGGCGCGTTCTGGCTGATGGGCGCGGTCGGTATAAAACCGTTCAAAGATTTTCTCTTGTGTGTCGGGCAAAAGTCCCGCCCCCTCATCGGCGACAATCAGCGCGACATGGGTTGCGTGAACCTGCGTGGTGATGAATACGCGGCCTCCTTGGGGCGTGAACGATACGGCATTGGCCAAAAGATTATCGATGATTTGGACAACGCGCAGCTTTTGCGCCAATACAGGACATGAGGCTTGCGCGCGCACAATCAACTCAACCCCCTGCTCGGTTTTGAAAGCATCCGCCAGTGCGCCCGACAACTCATGCGCAAGCTCGGTCAAATCAAACGTCTCGCTCTCCCCGCGATTAAGCTCGGCATCGAGGCGCGTCGCATTGGCAATATCAGAAATCAACCGATTCAACCGATGCACATCATTATGGATAATCCCCATCAGCTGCTGATGCGCCGCTGCATTGGTTTGCTTATCGGTCTGGTCGAGACTTTGCACCGCGCTGTGCAAAGAGGTCAGAGGGTTTTTCAGCTCATGTGCGACATCCGCCGCAAATCGGTCAATCGTGCTGATGCGTGCGACCAGTCGCTCGGTCATTTCGCGCAACGCACTAGATAATTCGGCAATCTCATCGCCGCGCGCGCTATAATCGGGTATCGCCTCTAGCCCCGGCAAGGTCGGCGAATTGCTGCCAAAGCCGCGCATGGCGGCTGCCAATCGTCGCACGGGGATAATCAGCATGGCCGCCAAAAACAAAGATGTCACCACATTAACCACCAATGCAATCGCCGAAAGTTGCAGCACCAAATAACGCTCTTGCGCGACAATCTTGTCAATCTCGCCCGGCTGGGTCGATAGCATCAGCGCCCCTGTAATGGCGCGGTAGCCTTGCAAGGGCACGGCCACTGTCAAAATATCGCCGCCTTCTTCGGACTGACGCTGCAAGCTAGAAACAGCCCCGCGCAAAGCGCTCGCGACTTCGACGAGGCTTGCGCCATTGGCGGCGTTGATTTCGCTCAAAAGCGGGGCGGGCGGGCGGAAAATCGGCTGTATCTCAGCCCATAGCCCCTCCCATAATCGCGCGATAACCCCCGGCATTGGCAGGTCATCATCCATCGGCGGTAGCTGCTTGGCTATCACCCGCGCTGAGCGATCCATATGCGCGCTATCCAGTATCAAATTGCCTTTGCGGTCATACAGCCGCAGCCGTGCGCTCGAGACTTGCCGCGCTTGGCTCATCACGCGTTCAATATCGGGCATCTGCCATTTTTGCTGATGACCATTATTGCGCAATAGGCGGCTCAAAAGCGACGGCTCCAGAAACTGAAACGGATTATCCGATTGCGCCGTCTGGCTCAACGCACCAGCAATGAGGCGCGCCTGCGCTTGCAAGTTCTCGCGATAGGCATTGGTCAGCACTTGGCGGGTTTCGTGCAAGGCCAAAAACCCGCCCACCAATATCAGCAAGCCCAACATATTGAGCAGCAAAAGGCGGGCTAACAGACTGCGTCGACTGACCGATATGAATTTGGTGAATGAGCGCATCAAGACGTTTCTTTAAACTTGTAGCCAACGCCATAAAGCGTTTCAATCGCATCAAATTCTTTGTCGACACTGCGAAACTTACGGCGCAAGCGTTTGATGTGGCTATCAATGGTGCGGTCATCGACATAGATTTGGTCGTCATAAGCCGCGTCCATAAGCGCGTCGCGACTCCTCACCACACCGGGGCGACGCGCCAGCGAATCGAGAATTAAAAACTCAGTCACCGTGAGCGCCACCGCATCACCGTCCCACCGACAATCATGGCGGTCGGCATCAAGCGACAGTCGGCCGCGTTGCAAAACCGCACCCGAATCGCTCGGCTCTTTTTCTGATAGCGGGGCAGCGCGCGCATGCGCTCGACGCAGCACCGCACGGACGCGCTCAATCAATAGACGTTGCGAAAACGGCTTGGTGATATAATCATCCGCCCCCATTTTAAGGCCGAACACCTCGTCGATTTCATCGTCTTTAGAGGTCAGAAAAACCACTGGCATTTGACTGGTTTGACGCAGCTTGCGCAGCAATTCTAAGCCGTCCATGCGCGGCATTTTAATATCAAATATGCCAATATCCGACGGCGCTTGCGCAAGAGCTTCAAGCGCCTTTTCACCATCTGTGAAACTGCGCACGCCAAACCCCTCGGCCTCTAGAGCCATCCGCACCGAGGCCAAAATATTAGCATCATCATCAACCAGAATTATTTGCGCCATGGCAGTTTCCCTCATCTCAAACAAACCCTACCCCAAACATTAGGCTTTTGTGAGGCTGATGAGAAGAAAATTTGCTACCCCATTGTTTACGCGCCAAACCATCAACATGAATTGTGTCGCATCTCGGCTAGATGCTTGCGTCTGGCAAGAAGGTCGCATATATTTGGCCATCGCTTTCAATGCGCAACGTTATGAATCATGCCTCAGGGGGAAATGCAGCCATGAAACAAACTGGTTTTCATATCAGCAAAAACGGTGTTGGCCAGCAAGGCTTAGATAAGGCCTCGGCTATTTACTGGAATCTACGCCCTGCCCAAATCTACGAAATGGCTATTGCGCGTGGCGAAGCCGAAATCGCCGATAGCGGCCCGCTATTGGTAAAGACGGGGGCGCATACGGGACGCTCTGCGCAAGACAAGTTCATCGTGCGCGACGACACCACCGAGGACGCCATTTGGTGGGACAATAATAAGTCGATAACGCCTGCGCAATTTGATGCGCTGCACGAGGACATGCTGGCTTACGCCGATAACAAAGAGTTTTTGGTGCAAGATTTATTCGGCGGTGCCGACGCGACACACCGTTTGGCCACCCGTGTGGTTACCGAATTGGCGTGGCACTCATTGTTTATCCAAAACCTGCTCATCGAGCCAGAAACGCAAGAGCTCGACAGCTTTGACCCAGAATTCGTCATTATGAACTTCCCCGATTTCAAAGCCGATACCACCCGCCATGGTGGTCGTTCTGAGACAATGATTGCGGTCAATTTTGCGCAAAAACTTGTGCTGATTTGCGGCACGTCATATGCAGGCGAGACCAAAAAATCGGTTTTCTCCATGCTGAATTACACGCTGCCGCCGAAACGCGTTATGCCGATGCACTGCTCGGTGAATGTCGGCAAAGATGGCGATAGCGCCGTGTTCTTTGGCTTAAGCGGCACAGGCAAAACCACCCTCTCAGCCGACCCAAACCGCGTTCTGGTGGGCGATGATGAACATGGCTGGTCAGAAAATGGCGTGTTCAATTTTGAAGGCGGCTGCTATGCAAAAATGATTAATCTGTCGGCTGAAGCCGAGCCTGAGATTTTTGCCACCACGAAACGCTTTGGCACGGTGCTTGAAAATGTGGTGATGGATCCTGCCACACGCACGCTCGATTTCGACGATAATTCACTGGCCGAAAACTCGCGCGGGGCTTACCCGCTCAGCTTCATCCCGAATGCATCGGAAACCGGCTGTGCTGGCCACCCCCATAATATCATTATGCTGACCGCCGATGCGTTTGGTGTTTTGCCGCCCATTTCGCGCATGACACCAAGTCAGGCGATGTATCATTTTCTGTCGGGCTATACGGCCAAAGTCGCTGGCACTGAAAAGGGCGTGACCGAGCCTGAAGCCACTTTTTCAACCTGCTTTGGCGCACCCTTCATGCCGCGCCATCCATCCGAATATGGCAATTTGCTGCGCGATTTAATCGCCGAGCATGGCGCGAAATGCTGGTTGGTCAACACGGGCTGGACGGGCGGAGCGCATGGCGTCGGCAATCGTATGCCGATTAAAGAAACCCGCGCTCTGTTGTCGGCAGCTCTCGATGGCAGCCTGAACGATGCTGAGTTTCGCATCGACCCGAATTTCGGCTTCGAAGTACCCGTTTCCGTGCCGGGTGTCGATGATTCGATACTCAATCCGCGCGATACATGGGCAGATAAAACCGCCTATGACGCACAAGCCAGCAAATTGGTCGGCATGTTTGTCACCAATTTTGATAAATTTATGGCGCATGTGGACGATAATGTCCGCGCTGCTGCCCTTGCCGCTGAATAAAATCACGAAATATCTGTTTTTATCCACAAATAGTAATACTATTAGTGTGCTTCATCCCAATTTTCGGCAGATTGCGCATCAACTACCAATGGCACAGACAAGTTAAGGCGCGGATTGCAGGCATTTTCCATGGTTTGGCGCACAATATCGATCAACTGCGCGCAATCTTCCTTTGGGGCTTCGAAAATCAGCTCATCATGCACTTGCAACAGCATCCGCGCATGGCTGAGACCTGCTTTATCCAACGCCGACGGTATATTGATCATCGCACGGCGGATAATATCGGCCGCCGTGCCTTGTATCGGCGCGTTGATGGCAGCGCGTTCGGCAAAAGCCCGCCGTGCTGGAATTTTCGCGTTAATCTCACGCACATGTATTTTGCGGCCAAACAATGTGCGCACATAGCCTTGCGCTTTGGCCTCGGCTTTCACATGCTCCATATAATCTTTAATGCCAGGGAACTTAGCAAAATACGCCTCGATATAATCGCGCGCCTCGCCTCTGGAGATACCCAGTTGATTGGCCAGTCCGAAAGCAGAAATCCCATAAATAATGCCAAAATTAATCGCCTTGGCACGGCGGCGCACATCGTCCGTCATGTCGGCAAGCGGCACGTTGAACATCTCAGATGCCGTCATGGCGTGAATGTCGTGGCCAGCAAGAAACGCATCGCGCAAGGCATCGATATTCGCCATATGCGCCAACACGCGCAGCTCAATCTGGCTGTAATCAGCACTGACCAATTGACACCCCTCTGGTGCAATAAACGCGGTACGGATACGCCGTCCATCTTCGGTGCGAATGGGAATATTTTGCAAGTTCGGCTCTGATGAAGACAACCGCCCCGTGGTCGTCGCCGCCAGCGAATAAGAAGTGTGAATACGCCCCGTCTCAGGGTGCAGAAAATCAGGCAGAGCATCCGTATAGGTCGATTTAAGCTTGGCAAGCGCGCGCCAATCTAGCACCAGTCCCGCCAGACTATGGCCATCGGCGGCAAGCCCCTCTAGCACATCCGCGCCAGTACCCCACGCGCCCGTTTTGGTTTTCTTACCGCTCGGCAAACCCATTTTGCCAAATAAAATATCGCCCAATTGTTTTGGGCTCGCAATGTTGAAACTCTCGCCAGCGGCCTCATAAATGGCCGCCTCCATGCCCGCCATTTTCTGTGCGAACTCACCCGATAGACGCGACAATACCGCACGGTCAACCATCACGCCTTCGGCCTCCATTTGGCGCAGCACAGGCACAAGCGGACGCTCAGTCGCTTCATAAACCCCAACCATATGCTCGGCCACCAAGCGCGGTTTCAAATGCCGCCACAAGCGCAGCGTCACATCGGCGTCTTCGGCGGCATAAGGCACAGCCTCATCGAGCGGGACTTGGTCAAAAGTAATGCGGTTTTTGCCCGTGCCAATAAGCTGCTTTATCGGCAGGGGCGTATGGTCAAGATATTTTTGCGACAGCTCATCCATGCCATGGCCATGATGGCCAGCATCCAACGCATAAGACATCAGCATCGTGTCATCAAACGGTGTCACATCCAGACCAAAGCGCGCCAAAACTTGTAAATCAAATTTAGCGTTTTGCAGGATTTTCATAACCGATGCGTCCGCCAGCACATCCTTCAACGCCGCGCAAGCCGCTTGCATATCGATTTGCGCTTGTATCGCATCGCCAAGGTCAAGGCCATCGCCCGCGCCATGCGCCAGTGGCATATACCCCGCCTCACCGGGGGCGACCGCCAGTGAAATACCAACCAAATTGCACTGCATTGTATCCAGCCCATCGGTCTCTGTATCGATAGCCAACACGCCCGTCTCATAGGCGCGTTTGACAAATTGCGCCAATTGGTCGGGCATGGTGATGCACGCGTAGCTGCTTGTGTCGATTGCGGGCATGGGCGCGGGTAGTGCGGAAGATTGAGGCGCGTCAGTTAGGGGTGAATCAGTTGGGGCGGAAGCTGCCAAATCAGTGGCCGCCTCAACCGCATCAATATCCCAGCCATAGCGCGTCGCAAGACGTTTGGTGAGCGTGTTAAACTCCAGCGCTTTGGCAAAGCCAAGCAGCGCGTCGCTGGTTGGGTCGCGCAATGCCATATCGCCAAACCCGACAGGCATAGGCGCATCTTGGCGCAACGTCACAAGGTCGCGGCTAATGCGCGCCTGCTCGGCAAACTCGATGAGATTCTCGCGGCGCTTATTTTGCTTAATTTCATCCGCGTGCGCGAGCAATGTGTCGAGGTCGCCATATTCATCCACGAGCTGCGCCGCCGTTTTAATGCCGATGCCCGGCACGCCCGGCACATTGTCTGTGCTATCGCCTGCCAAGGCCTGCACGTCGATAACTTTGTCTGGCGCGACACCAAATTTTTCAACGACTTGCTGCGGCCCGATAGATTTATCTTTCATGGTGTCGACCATATCGATAGTGCCGCCGACCAATTGCATGAGGTCTTTATCGGACGAGACAATCGTCACCCGCGCCCCTGCTTTGGCGGCTTCCACGGCATAGGTGGCAATCAAATCGTCGGCTTCGAAACCCTCTATTTCAATCGCAGGAATACCGAACGCTTTGACGGCTTCGCGCACCAGTCCAAATTGCGGTACCAAGTCTTCTGGCGCGGGGGGGCGATGGGCTTTATAGTCGGGGTAAATCTCATTGCGGAAAGTTTTGCCCGAGGCATCGAAAATCACCGCGAGATGCGCACCTTGCATATCATCGAGCAATTTGAGCAGCATATTGCAAAACCCCGAAACCGCGCCTACGGGCAGGCCATCTGATTTGCGCGTGAGCGGCGGCAACGCATGAAAGGCGCGAAAAATAAAGCCTGAGCCATCCACCAGATAGAGGTGGTCTTTTTTGCCTAAAGGGGAGGCTTGCGCCATGGGATGCATCTCGCTTATTTTCGTACGAATCTAAATATAGTTTAGCAAAGCGCACTAAAAACAGACGACAAAAGCGCTTTTGTCGATGTATTCCCCACAACTAAATGCTAAACCATATATCTTGCATTAAAGAGGGTTATTAAATGTCAGAATTTGCTTTAAGTGCACGCGGATTGAAAAAAACCTATAAGGCTGCGGGCAATACGCCTGCGAAAGAGGCCTTGAAGGGTATTGATTTGGAGGTGCCGCGCGGTTCTATTTTTGGTCTTTTGGGACCCAATGGGGCGGGCAAATCGACCTTTATCAATATCCTTGCGGGACTGGTGATGAAGACATCTGGCACGGCTTCAGTGTGGGGGTTTGATATCGACACCAATCCGCGCCAAGCGCGTGCCTCGATTGGCATTGTGCCGCAAGAGTTATCTATCGACCCGTTTTTTACCCCGGGCGAGATTATGAATTTGCAAGCGGGCATGTATGGTGTGCCCAAGCGCGAGCGTCGCACGAAGGATATTCTCACCGCCCTTGGGCTGGACGATAAAATCGATGCTTATGCGCGCACATTATCGGGCGGCATGCGGCGACGCTTATTGGTGGCCAAAGCGCTGGTGCATAACCCGCCCGTGCTTATTCTTGACGAGCCGACGGCGGGCGTTGATATCGAACTGCGCCGCCAATTATGGGAATATGTGCAAACCTTAAACGCGCAAGGGGTCAGCGTTATTTTAACCACGCATTATCTGGAAGAAGCCGAAGAGCTATGCGACACCATCGCGATTATCGACCAAGGCAATGTAGTGGCTTGCGACAGCACGCAAAATCTGCTGCAGCAAATTGACAATAAGACGCTGCTCATTCGCCCGTCCAGCCACCTTGATGCACCGCCGCAACTCAGCCAAATTGACTGCACGCTGCGCGATGATGGCCGCCTCGCCGTACAATATAATCCGGCCGATACCAGTGCGAGTGCCGTACTGGCGGCGGTGCAAGAGGCAGGCATCGAGATTCGCGATTTAGATACGCAAGGCGCAGAACTTGAAACGATTTTTATGAAGCTGACCAGCAGCACGTCAGCATAGCCAAAAGGAGACAATAAAATGATTGGACGTTTAAACCATGTAGGCATCGCCACGCCATCGATTGACGAAGCCGTCAAGCTCTATCGCGATGTGCTGGGTGCCACCAAAATTGGCGAGAAGTTTAGAATGGACGAGCAAGGCGTTTGGGTTTGTTTTGTCGATGTGGGGAACAGCCAAATCGAGCTTATCGAGCCGGTGCATGAGAGCAGTCCCATGGCTGGTTTTTTGCGAACCAATCCGCTAGGCGGCCAGCACCATGTGTGTTTCGAGGTCGATGATTTGCTAGAAGCACGCGATGAAATGGTCGCTAAGGGGGCGCAAGTGTTGGGCGAGCCGCGCATTGGGGCGCATGGCACGCCGATTATTTTCATCCATCCCAAAGATATGGGTGGCGTGCTTATCGAGCTGATGGAAAAACCCGAGCTGCATTAGGTAAAGTCGGCAAAAGCGGTTATATATGAGCGGCAAGCACCCGTAGCTCAGCTGGATAGAGCGCTGCCCTCCGAAGGCAGAGGTCGTGAGTTCGAATCTCGCCGTTTCCCCACATCGAGCCAGACCACGGTCTGTTGCATCGGCGGCCCTCCTTGCCGAATCATTCAGTCTCGCCGGAAACAGAATGGGCATGGAAGACCCAAGAGGAAAACTTGTAACCAAGAGTTTATCTCGGGTAGTAAAAGATACTCTGCCAAAGGCATTTGTTATGGAAAATGTACAGGGGTATGGTCATATTGGTCGGACGGCGAAATATCGATATTTATTTCCATCGCCTCAATGAGTGTCTCAAACAAACTATAGACAACTATTTCATAGACTTTATCTATACTCCTCCTCAAGCCAGATTTCTCTTCAATACCCGCTAAAAATGTCGACAGGGAAAAATCAGAAGGTTCAGTTTCATCTGCGTATTTGGCGATTAAATTAACGTCAGAAATTCGGTCTATGAAACTTTGGTAGATAAACTCTTCAATTCCCCCCGATGTTTTTCTGTTTTCGGCTCCTAAAATCTTCAATATCTTTGGTGGGATAGCATTATCGTCGAATAAGTTATCCTGAAACTTCGCAGAGGATGTAGATACGTTTCCAGTGAGTAATTTTGTAACCTCATCTCGCCAACTCTTTGACTTCGTTCTATAAGTCTCGAGATTTCCAAGCTGGATATCCCCAATAACTCTGTCCCTGTGCAGTATTTCAGCAATTTGAATGGGTTTGTATAAATGCACCCTTCCTTTTCTAATTATTTTTTCAAGCGATTCTTTTGCTTCATCGATTCTCGAATTAGTTGAAGTCATCAATCAACTCCAATTGCTTTTCGGGCTTCTCAAAAGGTGTTTTGTTCATCATTGAAATAAGCATTTGCTCCGCAATAAGACGGATTACGGGAACAGAAACCGAGTTTCCTGCAATTTTCTTTAATTGGGTGTATGAAACATTTATTTCAAAGTTATCTGGAAAGCCTTGCAGTCTGAGCATTTCTCTTCCAGTTAACCGTCTTTCTCCATTTACAACTAGATAATTGTGACTACCACCAGCACGTAAGGCGCAAGAATAAGGCAACGGGGAAATATTACCGCCAATATTTTCATGCCAAATGGATGGGTAAACAGGATTCTTTTCAGCGCGGCATAACGTTTTTGCCTTATGCGTTCAGACAAAAAATAGTTTTTCGGGAATTTGGTCGCTCGGCTCCAAGATTTCGGACAGAGGTATATGTTGACCAGATGGTTTCGGAAATGAAAAGCCAACTTTTTCATCAAAGCCTACAATATAAATTCTCTCTCGTTTTTGGGGTAACCCAAAGTCTAGTGTGTTGAGAACTTTATAGTGCAAAGTATAGCCGAGGTCTTTTAGTCTCTTCTTAATAATCTTGAACGTTGAATGGTTATCATGGGTTGTCAGCCTCTTAACATTCTCTAGAAGAAATGCACGAGGTCGTTTCGCTTCGAGAATCCTCTCAATATTAAAATATAGATGTTGTTCTTCTCTCTTCCTAATTTTGACAGGGATTTTCCAGCTGATAAAGGTTTCAAAGATGTTTTGACAGGGAATTCATCAACCTACATCGCATGTGGGTGAATTAAAAGGGGGAATTGATCCTGCTGGGGCAGACGAACATTGGAAAACTGCAAATACAGCGTTCTAGAAAGAATAAGAGACTCGTTCAAAAAAGTTTTGTGCAAGAGGTCAGCACCTTTTTCGCTGGTGCGGCAATAGAAAATTTTTAGCAATGGCGGAAGAAATTCTGACCCTAGGTCTCACTGGGGCACATAACTGCGAAAACCGTCTAATGGTCTCTAAAAAACAACAATTGCGAAGCATTATGCCGAGTGGTTTTTCATTATTTCTTTGACCAAATTTCATACGGCTATCTTTGACGATTCTCCTCTTGGATGCCACAGCATTGATGACAGATAAGTTATTCACAGACATAACTCCTATCAGCATCAAATCAGTGCGAAAACCTCAACTAATACCGAGCCAAGCGAGGGTGGCGGTTGCGCCCATCAAATAAGCCCCCGGCATCCGCAGCAAAGGCCCATGCCCGCCTAACCCCATGCCAACAAACAACCCAACCCCCAATACATTAATCGCGATTATCGGATAGGCGAGAAGCCTCAAAGCGGGCATCTCGGCGACACAAATCAGCACCAGACCACTGACCAAAAGAAAAATAGTGAAAACATGCCAGCTCACAATACTGAGCGACTTTGTCAGCTGCTCCATATCGCTTTTATTGATGTTGGCCTGCCAGATGCGCGCGCCGACAAATCCATGCAGCACCATGCCAAAAAACGACAACGCCGCGCTCGCCATTAAAAACCAATAAGCCATGTTCTCTCCCTTGAAAATCAACCTTAGCCAAAACAGCGCACAACCCCAAGAAATATTTCGCCATCTAGGCACACAAGCAGCTTCACATGATATATCTTGGGTGACGCACGAGGGATTCGCAGTATGAAGATTATCATTTCAGGCGCAGGCATTGGCGGGCTCACCGCAGCACTGTGCTGCCTGCATTTCGGCCATCAGGTCACGCTGCTCGAGAAAGCCGAGGCGCTAGAAGATGTCGGCGCAGGCATTCAAGTGCCGCCCAACGCCATGAAAGTGTTCGCAGCACTCGGCATCGCCGAGCTGCTCGCCGAAACCGCCGTCGCGCCCGAAGCCCTTGAAGCGCGCATGGGCGAAACGGGTCGCCGCCTTTTTCACGCGCCCCTTGATGGGGTCGCCACGCAGCGTTGGGGCGCGCCTTACTATCAGCTGCATCGGGCGGATTATATTAGAGCCTTGCAAACCGCGCTTGCTGCCCATGGCGACACTATCTTGAAAACCAACCATACCGTAACGAGCTACACGCAAGATGCGCACGGCGTGCGTGTGCATTTGGCCGATGGCAATACGCTTGATGGCGACCTGCTTATCGGTGCGGATGGTATTCATTCAACGATACGCGACGCTCTTATCACTCCCCAAGCACCGCGTTTCACTGGCAATGTCGCGTGGCGCGCTGTCGTGCCGATTGAGCGATTAGGCGATGCCGCGCCTGCACCGACCGCTTGCGTTTGGATGGGGCGCGGGCGTCATTGCGTCACCTATCGGTTGCGCGGCGGCACATTGGCTAATCTGGTCGCCGTGGTCGAGTGCGCCGATTGGACAAGCGAGTCGTGGCACGAACAAGGCGACCGCGACGCGGCACGCGCCGATTTTGCGGGCTGGCATCCCACCATCACGCAGCTCATCGACCAAGCCGATACGCTGTATCGCTGGGCGATATGTGACCGCCCCCCGTTAGAAAAATGGCACGAGGGGCGTGTCGCTTTATTGGGTGATGCCGCCCACCCGATGATGCCCTTCATGGCACAGGGGGCTGCGATGGCGGTGGAGGACGCATGGGCGCTTGCTGCGGAAATCTCGAGAAATGCGACACCGATGTGCCGCGTGCCTTGGCGCGCTATCAGGCGATACGCTACGCTCGCGCAACAAAGGTGCAGGCTGGCTCGCGCGCCAATGCGGCGACATTTCATCAGCGTTCATGGGTTGGCCAGATGAAAACCTATGCCCCCATGTGGCTTGCGGGCAAGCTAGCCCCATCGCTGATATATCGCCGCCAAGACGCGCTCTACGGCTATGATATCACCAAAGAGAAGCCTAATTGGTAATGGTCAAAGCAATCTGAAATGGGTCGGCGCCGTTTTTGAGCGCAGAGATGGCTTGCGTGCCCGCATCCCTTTCCAACTCAATAAAAACAGAATCGCGCAAGGTGAGCTCCAGCCCAAATTGGCTGCGCGGCGTGACCTCAGCACTATTCGGGAAAACCACCAAAATGCGCGCCGCGTCGAGCTCGCTGGTCGCTGTCGTCGCATTATCCGCCTGCAGCAACCGCACATCACCGCCGTCAGAATCAGCACCAAATACATTACGATTAGATCCCATCGAATCAAACACTTCCGTCGTATAGGCAGCCGCAGCAGCACTTGCGTCCCCACAGTCGACACCCAAAGTCGAGCGCGTCGCCGCATTGGGCAGAGAAATGCTCGCATCTTCACTCGGGGTCAAAAGACCCACAAAGGCGGTTCTAACATCGCGCGTCCAGCATGTCGTGCCCGTGCCCGTGGCACCGATAATATCAGTAGAAAATTGCTCGGTATGCCTGACAGAAATCTCATTCTGCAAAATAACCGCAATATGAGCATAACGACCGGGCGCAATCGGCGAGTCAGCCGTGGCGGTATCCAGAATCGATACGTTGCCGATGCCCTCGATAACATGCTCGACACCGGCTTCTGAGTTCACCAGAAAAGTGCACGAAGCAAGACTGTTTTCATTGGTCAGCGGGTTTTGCGCACATAAAGCAAGGCGATAAAAGGTCAGCCGATACGCATCAGGGATTTCTTTACAAGATGTCCCCGCCGTCCCGTTTGTATCTGTGACAAAATCTGCATTGGCGGGTGTCACGATAATAGCGCCATCCGTATTGCGTTGGCACGCTGTATCGCGCAGTGATTGCGCCGAAGCGGGCATGGTGACACAAATAACCGCTACGAAGGCCACCGCAAAGCTGGCCATTATATATCTCATTTTCATAATCCTATACTCCGATAACAGTAACAATGAGGGCGCCACCCACTTCTTTCGTGATGGTGTTAGAGCGACGGACTTTTTCAAAACGACGCTCTTTAATCGGCGCTAACTGGTAGGGTTGATTGATAACAAACGCGCCCGAATCATCGCCCGTTCCCGCCGTTTTGCCCAAAGACATGTTGAGCGACAGGCTGACATAATCTTGGTCGGGTCGGTTCGCGTCATAGCTGGTTGAGCCTGCCTCAAGCGTAAACCCGAAAGGCAAGTCGCTGCGCACGCTAAACGTGTCGCCTTCTAGCTCAAGCGTCGACCCATTGCCTTCATATTTGAAAGATTTGACGTGCATTTTTGTGCGCGGCAGATAAGGCACTGGCACAGCCAGTTCGACATCAAAGCCATCGAGGGCGCGCTCGAGCGCATCGTTCTTGCCTCTTTCCAAATCGCTCAGCGCCCAATAGCGATTAACCCGCACATCGCCAACGCTGGAGAGAACTTCAAGACCCGTTGAGGCGCGCTCGTGGTCATATGTCCACTCATTGTCATAAAACCCGTTAAGACCCAAAATCACCGTGTTGTTATTGACCAGCTTGCGATAGGCCAAACCAATATTGCCCGTATTGCGCCCGTCCGCACGGCTAATGCTGGCTTGCACAAAAGCCGCCGCGCCATTTTCCTCATCATCCATCAGAGGCTGAACTTTCAGCAGGCGATAAGACGGCTTGCCATCTTCCATGCCAGTAATCGTGACTTCAAGATTGTCCGTCATGCTCTCTAATTTTTGAGCCATGGAGGATTGTATGCGACTGGCGGCATTGGCTCTGACGAAGCTTTCAAGTGCCCGCGCATCGTCTTGTGCGATAACCGGCGCGATAGCTGGCACGTAAAGGGCTGCCACACCACATAAACAAAAGAATGATTTCAAACGCATTTACGACTCCTAAACTCAAAATTACGTTTGCAAGCTAATAAATAAATACGCCTCATGAAAAGCCTAAATGCGCTTTTATAAACATTAAGCCCTCAACTGTGTCTATCTGGTGACGGTTTTCTATGCTAAGGGGTGTTCGCATGTCTAAAGCAGAACTTGAAACCCGCATTGCCGCCCTCGAAGAAATGCTCACCCATCAGGCACGCGCCATTGAGGAGCTGAGCGCGCAATTGCATCAGGCCGAACAGGCGCGCACCACCTTAGAGCAGCACCAAAAAGCCCTTTTGGAACGCTTACAGCAAGTCGAAGATACCCAGCCCGCAAGCACGTCATTGCTTGATGAAAAGCCGCCGCATTATTAAGCCGTCTTGCGCCGTTCAGAAACGGGGGTCGCCGCCAATCGACCAGTTTTGTGTATCCACCTCATCGATAATAACGATGGTGGTTTCAGGATTTTTACCCAAGACGCGCACCAGCACGTCGGTCATTTCGGCCATGACCTGTTTTTTCTGTGCATCGGTTGCGCCTTCTTTGGTGATTTTTACATTGACCATCGGCATAACATATCTCCCATATTCTATGATAATCTTAAAGCGAGCTTAGCTGCCTCGCCGCGCAGGTGCAATCGCACTTGCTGTAACCGATAGAACGCGCCATTATGCTGCACAAAACACAGGAGAGATTTATGACCGATATTGCCGCTTATATGAATGAAGCCACCCAAACCGCCCGCGTGATTGATGGGCTTGCCACCGATGCCAAACTGCGCCCTATATCTAAAGTAGGCATTATCGGTGCTGGCACGATGGGCGGGGGCATCGCGATGAACTTTGCCACAGCGGGCATTGATGTCACGATTGTTGAAACCAAAGCCGAAGCGTTAGAACGGGGCCTGGGGGTTATTCAGGCAAATTATCAGCGCAGTGCTGACCGTGGGCGTTTTCCCGTCGAAGAAGTTGGCGAACGCATGGCGCGCATAGAAGGGGTGTTGGACATAAACGCGCTCGCTGATTGCGATATGATTATCGAGGCGGTGTTTGAGGATATGGAATTAAAAAAATCTATCTTCAAAAATCTCGATGGCATTGCCAAATCAGGCGCTATTTTAGGCACGAATACGTCGGGGCTGAACATTGATGAGATTGCGGCGCAAACGACGCGCCCACAAGATGTTATCGGTCTGCATTTTTTCTCGCCAGCCAATGTGATGAAACTATTAGAAATCGTCCGCGCCGACGACACCGCCGATGATGTCGTTGCAACCTCGATGGATATTGCGGTGAAAATTGGCAAAGTGGCGACTTTGGTCGGCGTGTGTCCAGGCTTTGTGGGCAATCGCATTTTGGCCGCACGCCAAGCCCAATCCAACGCGCTGGTCAATCTCGGCGTGCTGCCGTGGGATGTCGATAATGCGTTTAATAATTTTGGCTTTAAAATGGGGCCGTTCCAAATGTCAGATTTGGCGGGGCTTGATATTGGCTGGAAAAAAGGCGCAAAAACCGGCAACCCCATTCGCGATAACTTATGCGAAATGGATCGCCGTGGTCAAAAAACCTCGGCTGGCTTTTACGATTATGACGAGAACCGTCAACGCAGCCCGTCAAAAATCACCGAGCAAGTCATCGCCGATGTGACCGGCATCGCGCCCGGCGACGCAGGGCTTGATGAGGCAGATATTCTAGCGCGCTGCCTCCATCCGATGGTCAATGAAGCGTTGATTATTCTGGAAGAAAACAAAGCCCAACGCCCTAGTGACGTGGATGTTATCTGGTCGTATGGCTATGGCTGGCCAGGCGACACGGGCGGGCCAATGGCTTATGGCGATATGATTGGGGCAGATAAAATCCTAGCCACCATGCAAGCCCTCGCGCAAGACGACCCGAAAGTGCAGATTTCCGATACGCTGCGGAAACTGGCCGATGAGGGCGGCCGCTTTGTCGATTTGGACTTAGGCGGGCTGATTACCCGACAAACGCCCGCTCAATAACAAAATCGGCGGGGTCAGAGTTTGCACCTTCGCGCAGCCCGTGCTCTTCCATCAAGTCTTTCAGCTCTTTGGTCATGTCAATCGAGCCGCAAATCATCGCACGGTCAGTATCGGCACTGAGGCGCGCCACGCCTAAATCATCAAACAGTTGACCGCTGCGGATAAGCTGCGTCACCCGCCCCATATGCGTAAAATCTTCGCGCGTGCATGTCTGATAAAGGCGCAATTTGCCTTGCGCAATCTCGCCCAAATCTGGATTATTGATAAATCCATCGACAATCTCGCGGCTATAGCGCAACTCATCGACATCGCGGCATGTATGCGTGACAATCACCTCGTCGAATTTTTCGTATGTTTCAGGGTCGCGTACCAGACTGGCAAAAGGCGCAAACCCCGTGCCGGTTGAGAACATCCACACGCGCTTGGCGGGCGACAAGGCATCGAGCACCAATGTACCGACGGGTTTTTTGCCGAGCAGAATTTTGTCGCCCACGCTGATTTTCTGCAAATGCGACGTCAACGGGCCATCTGGCACTTTAATCGAGTAAAACGCGAGCGTGTCATCCCAACTTGGGCTGGCGACACTATAGGCACGCAAAAGGGGTTTGCCGTTTTCTTGCATCAGGCCAATCATGATGAACTCGCCCGAGCGAAAACGAAAAGATTGTGGCCGCGTGATGCGAAACTTAAAGAGGCGGTCCGTATAGTGTTCCACACTGAGCACGGTTTCTTGCGTCGGCGCATTGCTCATAAATTGACTTTCCTTTTAATTATTTGGCTTTAATTATTTCTCGCACGCATACCGCCATCCACTGGAATGGCAACGCCCGTAATATAGCTTGCCGACGGCAAGCACAAAGACAAAGTGATGTGGGCGACTTCTTCGGGCATGCCATAACGTCGCAGGGCGGTGCGTCGGCGGGCGAATTTTTGTTTGTGTTCATCGGGAATAGCTTGCGTGATGCCGGTGTGAATCGGGCCCGGGCAGACCGCATTAACGGTGATGCCTTCGCGCCCTAATTCGACGGCCAAGTCCTTTGGTCAAACCAATAATGCCGTGCTTTGCCGATGTATAGGGTGAGTTTCCAGCACTGCCCCCCAGTCCTTCGGTCGATGCGATATTGACGATACGCGGTGCGTCGGATTGGCGTAAATGGCTGAGACTCTCGCGGATAAGCACTTGCGGGCCTTCCAGCATGACCGCGAGGCTCTTATCCCAACTTTGCTGATAAGCCGCATCGTCAATATTGGCCTGCATGGCAAAGCCTGCATTGTTAATCACAATATCCAACCCGCCAAACGCATCGACGACCGCACCGACAACTTCCGCAATGGCGGCAAAATCGGCCATATCCATCGCCCACGCCTTGGCCGTTGTAAATCCTGCGGCGTTGATTTCATTCACAACTTCTGTGCAAGCTGCCAAATCAAGATCCGTGACAGCGACTTGCGCACCTTCGCTGGCCAATAAATGCGCCGTCGCGCGTCCCATGCCGCTTGCCGCTCCCGTTACAATGGCGGTGCGCCCTTTAACCGAACGGCTTAATGGCTGATAATCTTGCATATTTTTTTCTCCTATTAGAGGCTCCTATTTGGGCTTAGTTTAGACCCGCACCGCGCGTCCCGCAAGGCACTGCGCTTCTCGCAAGGCGACGTGCCGATTGACTCGCGTGAACTTGCTAGCATACGATACCAAACAAACATAAAAGAGGATTTTCATCATGAGCATTTCGCCAGACCAAAAACCAATCGAAAGCGGCATTGGCCCGCTCCCCGAAGCAGCCGAAGTCGTCGCCAATCTAGATTTGAGCGGCAAGACCGTGATGGTCACAGGTGGCTATTCAGGCATTGGGTTCGAGACAGTCAAAGCCTTGGTGGACGCAGGCGCGCATGTGCACGCGCCGGGGCGCGATATCGCCCGTGCGCGTCAAACACTGGATGGCATTGTGCCGCCCGACCACATCGACATGATGGATTTGGCCGACCTTAATTCGGTGACAGATTTTGCGGATGATTTTTTAAGCCGCCACAAAAAGCTTGATTTGCTGATTTGCAACGCGGGCGTGATGGCATGTCCGCTCGACCATACAGCACAAGGCTTTGAATACCAGATTGGCGTTAATCATTTCGGCCATTTTAGCTTAATCAATAAGTTGATGGGCGCGTTAGAGGCCGCCGAGGGCGCGCGCGTGGTCACGCTATCATCCATCGGCCACCGTATTAGTGGCATTGATTTTGACGATATGCATTTCAAAACCCGCGCTTACGAAAAATGGCAATCTTACGGCCAGTCGAAAACCGCCAAGGCTCTGCTGGCTGTAGAGCTTGACCGACGCGGCAAAGACAAAGGCGTGCGCGCATTTTCTGTTCATCCGGGGGGTATTTTCACACCGCTACAACGCCATTTGCCGAATGAAGAAATGGTTGTACTCGGCTGGACGAATGAAGATGGCTCGCCTTCCGAGCTTGCCGCTGCTGGCTTTAAGTCGCCATCAGTGGGCGCAAGCACAACATTATGGGCTGCCACTTCACCTGCCCTCGAAGGGCTCGGCGGGCTATATTGCAATGACTGCAATGTCGCTGAACAAGTCGCCGATGACAGCAAGGATATGAACGGCGTGCGCCAATGGGCCGTCGATAGCGAGCTTGCCGCGCGATTATGGGAAACCACCGAGATAAAGCTTAACAAATCGCCGCCTTATAGCAGCGCACTTATGCCCCTTACTTATGTTTCAATCCGAAACGTCAGCCCCGCATTGTCACTCAATCGCTGAATCGGCTGCGCGCACATTGCGGTCATCAATCATCGGATAGAGCAGCACTTGCCCGAGCAAGTCAGCCGTGCCACGGTCGCGCACCAAAAGCGCCAAGCCCGCCGCCAATCCGCCACCTGCGCTCACCCCGCCAATAATCACTTTGCCCGTGTCGATGTTCAGCGCATCGGCATTATCGAGCAGATATTTCAGCCCCTGATAACAATCCTCAAGCGGGCCGGGATAGGCCGTCTCAGGCGCAAGGCGATATTCCACAGAAGCCGTATAGCACCCAAGTTCAGCGGCAGCCGTCATGCAAAACAAATGCCTTGCTTGGCTTGGCCAAAAATATACCCACCGCCATGCATCCAATAAAATAATGGCTGCTTTTTCGAAGATGCCACAGGGCGTATCACCCGCAAGCCATGTCCCTCAGGCGATGGCACCATCACCTCGTCGCGCACCAGCGTATCGGGGACATCCAAGCTTTGCGCCAACGCATCATCGCGCGCATTGGTGGCAAGCTGGCGGGCAAATCGGCTATCAAATCGCGGCCATCTAACATGTCGCCCAGCGCCGTAAGCCCCGCGACCAAGTCTGGGTCGATATATTTAGTGTAGCTCGATTTACACCTCAATCCGAAACGTCAGCCCTGCATTTTCACTCAGCCGCTGGAATTTCCCGCTTCGCGACTTTCCTTGCTCGGCCCTTCGCCCGGCTGAGGCACATCATCGCCTTCCAGCGGATTGGTGCTGGCGACCATCTCAGCGACCGCTTTGCCTTCTGCGCCAGCGCCCGCAATCATCATTTCATCATATAGAAAATCAGCCCCATAAGCGTGACCCAAAAGGGCATTAGAACGGTGAACATTTTTCGTGTTAATCGGTGCCATGATAAATGGTGCGACCCACATGCCCGTTGCATCATCCTCGTAAGGGGCATTATCGACAGGCTGGTCTGGGCCTTGATGCCCATTGGCCAGCGAAAACGGATTGGCAAGAACAGCCAATAGATTAGGATCTTTGGCGAGTGCCGCCATGGTCGCGCCTAACGATGCCGCCGTGCCGCCTGAAAACTCGCCATTCATCGCACGCACGCGTCCGCGCACTTGGTTACATGCCATGCCAAATTTATCCTGCGCTGCTTGCTGCAGAAAATAAACCCCGAGGTCAAACGGAATAGAATCAAACCCGCATGAATGCACAATGCGCGCGCCCGAAGCTTTGGCTGTTGCATCATGGGCTTTAATCGTCTCATGCATCCAACCCGGCTCACCTGATAAATCGACATAATCTGTACCAGCCGTAGCGCATGCGGCAACCAGAGCATCACCATAAAGTTGATAAGGGCCAACCGTCGTGACAACCACCTTGGCACTTTCGGCCAGCATTTTCATCGACGCTGCATCGCTTGCATCGGCGACCACCAGTTCTGTGTTTGCGTCGATTCCCATTTGCGCGCGGACATCGGCCAATTTGGCCTCATCGCGTCCAGCCATCGCCCAGTTGACCTCGCGGCCATATTGCTGCTGCATATATTCGGCCACAAGGCGGCCAGTGAACCCACTCGCGCCGTAAATGACAATATCGTATTTATCTGACATTATTCTGTCTCCTTATTTCATATACCGAGAGCTTACGGCAGCAAAACGCGAGTTCAAGCGTATTTGCAGCTTTATGCGCATGTTTTTGCTTTCTTTTCCTGCGCGCTTTGGTAGGCTCGACAATTATTCTGGGAGATATTTCATGTCCATCACCGCACCCGAAACAGCACAATTTCACAAAGCGCGCCACTATGCGTTGGGTATTCTTGTTGTCGTTTACACGTTTAACTTTATTGACCGACAGATTTTATCGATTTTGATTGAGCCGATAAAGGCAGACCTTGGTCTTTCCGATACCGCCATCGGCCTGTTGACGGGTTTTGCTTTTGCGGCGTTTTACGCAACTTTAGGCATTCCGATTGCGCGCTTTGCCGACCGCACCAATCGGCGCAATCTCATCGTCGCGGCGTTGAGCATTTGGAGCATCTTTACGGCTTTGTCAGGGCTTGCGCAGAATTTCTGGCATATGTTAGCTGCGCGTATCGGTGTCGGCATTGGCGAAGCGGGGTGCTCGCCGCCAGCCCATTCGATGATTGCCGATTACTACCCCGCCGAGCAGCGTGCCACGGCTTTAGGGATTTATTCGCTTGGCATCCCGTTTGGCATTATGTTTGGTCTGTTTGCGGGCGGGTGGATTAACGAGTTTTTCGGGTGGCGGGCTGCGTTTTTCGTGGTTGGTATTCCTGGGGTTGTTTTGGCCTTGGTGGTGCGCTTCACGCTGAAAGAGCCACCACGCGGCATGGCTGAGGGACGCGCAGATACGGGCGCACAACCCAGTGTAAGCGAAACGCTTGGCTATTTATGGCAGAAGAAATCCTTCCGCCACATGTCGTTCGCCGCAGGGTTAACAGCCTTTTTTGGCTATGGTTTTGTCACGTGGGCGCCCGCCTTTCTCATCCGTTCGTTTGACTTGGGCACGGGCGAAGTCGGCACATGGTTTGGCCTTATTCTCGGTATTCCGGGCGGCATTGGTATCGCCTTGGGGGGCTATCTGGCCGATAAATTCGGTGCCAAAGACCCGAAATGGTATTTGTGGACCACCGCCATCGCCTTGCTGCTGATTGTGCCAGTAAACTTCATCGTCTTTAATGCCACCACCGCCACCGTGGCACTCATTGCGATGATTATTCCCGTGCTGCTCGGCAATTTTTATCAGGCGACGACGTTTAGCCAAACGCAAGGTGTTTCCGAATTGCGGATGCGCGCCGTCGCGGCAGGTATTTTGCTGTTTATCATCAACATTATTGGCTTAGGCCTTGGGCCTCAAGTGGTGGGCGTGGTGTCAGATCTTTTGAAAGAAAGCTACGGCACCGAGTCGCTACGCTATGCGCTGCTGATTTGTTCTCTGGTCAATATCTGGGCTGCGATTCATTATTTCATCGCAGGCCGCCATCTGAAAGACGATTTGGTAACTTCTGGGTAAGGAGAAAATAGCGTGACCCAAAAATATGAAGCCGTCATATGGGACTTTGGCGGCGTTATCACCTCTAGCCCCTTTGAAGCGTTCAAGCTTTATGAAACCCAGCACAATCTGCCAGAAGACTTTATCCGTTCGATAAACGCCACCGACCCTGACACAAATGCATGGGCGAAGTTCGAACGCAGCGAAATCGATGCCGCCGCTTTTGATGCTGCCTTTCGCGCCGAAGCCATCGCGCGGGGACATGATGTGCCGGGCGCTGATGTGTTGGCACTGCTTGCGGGTGCTATCCGTCCCGAAATGGTCGACGTGCTGAACACTCTTAAGAAACGCGGGATTCGCATTGCCTGCATCACCAATAATGTAAAAACGGGAGCGGGCGCAGGCATGGCACGCACCGCCGAAAAAGCGCAAGCGGTCGCCGATGTGATGGCGCTTTTTGAGCACGTTATTGAAAGCTCAGAAGTGGGCGTGCGCAAACCAGACCCCGCCATTTACCATATGGCCTGCGAGCGTTTGGGCGTTGCGCCCGAAGCGTGCATCTTTCTGGATGATTTGGGCATTAATCTAAAGCCTGCGCGCGCCATGGGGATGGGCACGATAAAAGTGCTTACCGCCGCCCAAGCCATCAGCGAATTAAGCGCACACCTCGGCCACGATTTACCTTAGTGTGCTAGAGCGCCACTTGGTGCTTTTGGGGGTGATTTGCGTGGCATAATCATCTCAAGGACAACCGCTAGCGCTGGCAAGACCGTCACCGCCATAACCATATTAATCATAAACATGAAGGTCAGCAGCAGTCCCATATCTGCTTGGAACTTGAGTGCTGAAAACGCCCATGTCGACACGCCAACCGCCAGTGTCACCGCCGTGAACACCACAGCCATACCGGTTTCGTTGAGCGTCCTTTTAAAGCTTTCCGTCACATCCTGTCCTTCAGACAAGTGATACTGGATACGGTTGTAAATGTAGAAAGCGTAATCCACACCCAAACCAACCGCCAACACCATCACCGGCAGGGTCGCCACTGTGAGGCCGATTTCCAACACTTCCATGAACCAATAGCCCATAAACGTCGCCAGAGTCAGCGGCACACAGCACGCAATAGTGGCACGCCAATCGCGATAGGTGAAAATCACCAAAGCGATAATCGTCATATACACATAAATCAGCATGGGCAATTCAGAGACTTCAATCTCTTCATTCACCGCCGCTTGCACACCCATATTACCCGAAGCCAAACGAATAGTGACGGGTATGACTTCATATCTGTCAATTTTCAGACCTTTTTCGCGCACCGCCATCAGCAAATCTTCTGGCTTGCTCTCATTAATATCATAGGTAATGCTCAACGCCGATGACACGCCATCATCTACAATATCGGTTTTGATGCCGAGGTCGAAGCCACCCGCATCGCGTGTGGGCGGGTCGGTGATAATATGCAAATCGGCCACGGGCGATGGATTCTCGGTACGGAATTTCTTGATAGCCGTCGTCACCCCTTTAATGGTCGTGGCTTTTGAATCATCGAGGAAAATCAGCTGGGTCAGCAAAGTACACGCCTCGTTCAGCAAGCCTGTCGACGTGCCAATAGGCGATTGCGATTGTACCAACGCATATTTATTGCGTGGCAAGGCTTGCCATTTCAAATTGCCTTCATTAAAGCCAGAGCTTGACTGGCGCGTCACATAGGGCAATGACAAGACCAAAGAGACACCCTCCACATTGCGCAAATACCACGTAAACTCGTTGAGATATTTCATATAAGGATAGTTGATGCACGCCTCGCGTGGGGTTTCGACAATCACCGTCAGCAGGTTTAGGCCGAGTGCGAATTTATCGGCAATCTGGCGGCTATCTTCATTGTAACGCGCTTCTTTGCGCAGCTCAGGTGAGCCTGCATGCAGCGCCCCAACATGGCGGTTCTGACTTTGGATAAAGGCCGTGATAAACAGCACAACCGCCAAAATCACGACAACAATAGCGGCGCGCGGATTAGCGATTTTGCCCAATTTCTGCATCAGACGAATACGCCCTTCGCGGGCTTTGGCAAAGCGCTCGACAAAGCCCTCATCGATACGGAAATAACTGGCTAAGACGGGCAGCATGACGAGATTGGTCAGGATTTTCAACGCCACACCAATCGACGCGGTAATCGCCAGTTCTTGAATCATCTGAATCGGGATTAAGATAAGCGTGCCGAAACCAACAAGGTCGGTAATCAGCGCCATCGAGCCCGGAATGAGCAAGCCGCGAAAGCTTGAGCGTGCTGCTTCTTCGCTTGATTTGCCCGCCGAGATTTCCGCCGTAATCAAATTAATTTGCTGCACACCATGGCTCACGCCGATGGCAAACACAAGAAACGGCACCAATATGGCAAGCGGGTCAAGCCCGTAGCCTAGAATATTCAAAATACCAAATTGCCAAACCAGCGAAACGAGCGAGCAAAATAGCGGCAAGAAAGTCAAAATAGCTGAGCGTGCATAGGCATAGACCGACAAAATCGTCAGCACAAATGCCACGGCGAAGAACTGCACCACCGTGCTCGCGCCATCGGCGATATCGCCGATTAATTTGGCAAAGCCGATGATTTGAACTTCGTATTTATCGTTTTCGAACTTGCCGCGAATCTCGGTCTCAAGTTTATCCGCAAGGTCGAAATAATCGAGACGCTCGCCAGTTTGCACATCTATATCGAGCAACTCGGCGCGCACCATGGCGGCGGAGAAATCATTGGCCACCAAACGACCCACAAAGCCGCCGCGAATGACATTATTGGCGATGATATCGAGGGCAGGTTCGCATTTGGTCGCCAGACTTGCTGTCTTCAGGCGCGATACGCAGCCAGAATCGATATTGTCGACCGTAATCGTGCCCGGAATAACGTCATCGGCGACAAATCCATCTTCGGTAATTTCAAAATAGCGCGAATTGGGCGTCCAAAGCGAGGTCAGCGTATGGCGCGCCACACCCGGCATATAGAACAGCGCATCGGTCAACTCTTTATAGGTGGCAAAGAAATCCTTGTTCCAAATATCGCCGTCGCGCTCTTTCAGCACCACAATAATGCGGTTCGAGCCGAACAGGCGGTCGCGATATTCTTGGAATGTTTGGATATATTCATGGCCTGCGGGCAGTTGCTTATCAAAGCCAGCGGTCAGGTTAAGCTGGGTGGCGTAAAACCCGCCATATACTGTAAAGGCTGCAAAAGCGGCTAAAATTAAAACCCGCGACCGAAAAATAATCTCTTCTAATTTTTGAACCATAAGACCCTCCCGAAGCCAAGTGCCGCCTATAATCTAGGCTCTTATTTGCTTGGACTGTCCCAAAAAAGGCGATGACTTACAAGCAAAAACTGTCCTCTTGAGGGTGCGTAAATTTAACGCGGGGCGCGCTTTGCCAAAATACGCTGCAAGGTGCGCCGATGCATATTAAGCCGTCGCGCGGTTTCCGATACGTTACGGTCGCACAACTCAAACACGCGTTGGATATGCTCCCAGCGCACCCTATCGGCTGACATCGGGTTTTCGGGCGGGGCGGAACGACCATCAGCATCGGCGGTGAGAGCTGCAAAAATCTCATCCGCATCGGCAGGCTTTGCCAAATAATCCACAGCACCGCGTTTTACCGCCTCCACGGCGGTGGCGATATTGCCATAGCCCGTCAGCATAATAATCCGCGCTTCTGGATTTTCACACCGCAAGCTTTCCACCACATCCAGACCATTGCCGTCTTCAAGGCGCATATCGACCACCGCATAAGACGGCTTAATGGATTTGCCTTTCGCGCATCCCTCAGCCACCGAGCTGGCACCATGCACCTTAAGCCCACGCATCTCCATCGCGCGCGACAGCCGCTTCAGCCACGGCTGGTCGTCATCAACAATCAGCAGGGTTTTTCCCAAATGGGCTTCTGTGTTACTCATTCTCACTCCAAACGCATTCCAAACGACACTTTTATAAAGCATTTAACGCATGTTTCAATGCGCCCCATCCATGGTGGCCTCCAAACGATGGCGCGGCCATATAACCCGCACACACGCACCGCCCGGCATCGCGCCTTCAATCATCTCGGTGGTCTTTAAATTGCGCGCCGAAATATGCCCACCAGAGCGTTGCATCAATGTGCGCGCGATAAAAAAGCCAAGCCCGAGGCCAAAACTATCGTCGATTTGCTCGGCTTGTGACTCGACTTGCGCCGCAATTTGTGAAAGTGGTTTGCTGCGGCGTGATGAGGTATAAGGCGCGCCCAAATGGCTCAGAATATCTGGCGCAAAGCCCGCCCCATCATCGGCAATTTCGATGATGACTTGCTCAGCCGAATAGGTCGCGCTCACCCAAACCGTGCTGGCGGCGAACTCCGAGGCGTTCTCGATTAAATTGCCAATGCCGTAAATCAATTCGGGATGGCGCAAGACTTGCGGCTCACGCGTCGCCGACTGCTCCTCAGCACGACAAGAGACAAAAAGCTCTTTATCGTGCAAGCCCGCTTCCAACACCGCCTCGTCCAAAAGACCGCGCAGCGAGATTTGCGAAACCATCGGGTCGCCCTCTGTGCTGCTCAATGACGATAAAATATCGCGGCAGCGCAAGGCCTGCTCGTGCATCAGGGCGATGTCTTCGGCGAGACCATCGGGTAAATCCTCACGCGCGCGCACCTCATTCAGCACGAGCGTAATTGTCCCCAAAGGTGTGCCAAGCTGATGCGCGGCGGCCGCTGCCAACCCATCCAATGCCGATAGGCGTTGCTCGCGTGCCAATACCGCGCGCGTTGCGGTAAGGGCTGCCGACATACGCCGCCCCTCGCGGCTCACCCGCCATACATAAGTCGGGATAAACGCAATCGCCAACATCAACGCCACCCAAACACCAAGCCGCAGCAAATCTGGAATCTCTGGCGGCGCACCCCGCCACGGCAAAGGCTCGTGATAAAGCGCCAAGCCACTGACAATCACCCCCGCCAGAATAACCAATAGGCTCGTGGTGCGCCTATCCAACACGCTGGCCGAAATCGTCACAGGGGCAAGCAGTAAAACGGCAAATGGGTTCATCACCCCGCCGGTAAGATATAACAACACCCCAAGCTGAGTGATATCATACGCCAAATAGCCCGCCGTCTCGCGCCGCGTCAAAAGATGACTGGCTGGAAAACGCAAAGCAAGAACCACATTCAGCACCACCGCCAGCCCGATGACCACCAAACAAGCAACCAATGGCAGCGCAAATCCAAAGCCATAATAAATCACCAACACAGCCATCAGCTGACCAATAATCGCTAGCCACCGCAAAAAAAGCTGCACCCGCAAATGCACCGCCGCAACGGGCGTGTCAGCCGCGCCTAACTGGTGAAGCGGGTGTAAAGCCATGAAGCCCTACTGACCCGCTATGCGCAGAGCATCGGCAATATGCGGGCGACGCATTTCGCGCGCCCAATCCAAAGCCGTGCGCCCCGTGCTGTCGGTCTCGTGGACATCCGCACCGCCCGATAATAATTGCGTGACAATCGCACCGCGTCCATGGCGCACCGCCATAATCAGTGGCATTTCCGAATTAAACGCCGCGCGATTTGGGTTCGCGCCCGCCGCAAGCAATAGACCGACCACCTCGCCATGGCCGTATAAGACCGCATAGCTGAGGGCGGTGTGGCGGGTTTTGGAACGCCTGTCTGGCTTTGCGCCCCATTCGAGCAGTTGCCGCACAGCCGTGCTATGTCCCCATTCAGCCGCAACATGCAGCGCGGTTTGGCCATTTTGACCCAATGTGTTGAACGACAGACCCGCTGCGTGTGCGGCTTTCAGCGTATCCATATCGCCGATGCGCGCTGCTTCAATCAGCGGATTATCGCGCAGCACAGGGATGCGCTGGGCGGATACGGGCGCGGGCGCGGCTAAATATAACGCCCCCAACACCGCCACGATAAGAGCGATACGGGATTTTCCACACGAAGCGATTTCTTGCCTGTTTTTCATGCTCAAGATATAACCGCTTGAAAAGCACCTCCGCAAGGCCTGTGCCGTGAAAATAAGGTAAGCAAAATGAGCAGAAATGTAAAAATCAGCCTGATTGTGACCGCCTTCGGGCTGCTTATATTGCTTAGCTTATTGCTAGCCGAGGCGCAAAAGCGCACACATATATCACATATGCCTCGGGCGCATAGCGATGTGGATATAGGCGGGCCTTTTACATTGGTTGACCAAACCGGCACGCCCCGCACCGAGGCGGATTTTGCGGCAAAGCCGATGCTGATTTATTTTGGTTTCACCTATTGCCCCGATGTGTGTCCTTTGTCACTGGATGTGATGAGCGCGGCGTTGGATGAGTTAAACGCCACCGCGCCTGAAACATATGACGCACTGGCGCCGCTGTTTATTTCGGTTGACCCGCACCGCGACACGCCTGACCAAATGGCCGATTATCTGAGTTATTTTCATCCCAAGATTACGGGGTTAACGGGCACGCCCGACCAAATCGACGCGGTCAAAAAAGCGTTCCGCATTTATGCGGTGCGGCGCGACGATAGTGAGGCTTATAATATCGACCATTCCTCATTTTTCTATTTGATGGATGGTGCGGGTCGTTATCTGGCGCATTTCACCCATACGCTCGCCCCCGACGTGCTGGCGCAAAAAATCCACCAGACATTAGTCACCAAAAAGGCGGTCAAATAGGCCGCGCACGCCATCCTTCACGCGCTCCAACTGACTGCCACTGGGCAGGCTGACCTCGGCGCTGAGGCTTTTCTGATTGGTCATAAAATCGTGCCAAATCTGCGCGGGCAGACCGCCGCCTGTGACGCGGTTCATCGCGCTATTATCGTCATTGCCGACCCAAACGCCAACCACCAACGCCCCCGAATAGCCGACAAACCAAGCATCGCGCCAGTTTTGCGATGTGCCGGTTTTGCCCGCAATATCGATATTTTTAACCCGCGCCTTCTTGCCTGTGCCCTCATATACGGCTGCGCGTAGCATCTGGTTGAGCGCCCCGACATGCAGCGGTTCAATTACCGGAAGCCTGCTCGGCGGGCTGCGTTCGTACAAAACATTTCCCGATGCGGTGACGACCGTCGAAATAATATGCGGCAGCGTTTGCTTGCCGCCATTGGCAAAATGCGCATAGGCCGTTGTCAGCTGCAAGAGCGAGACTTCAAACGCCCCCAATGCCAAAGAAGGATGCGGGCGCAGGCGCGCGCTAATGCCGAGGCGACGCGCCATCTCGATGGTTTTATTGCGCCCCGTCGCTTCGTTAATCTGCACCGCCACCGTGTTGATGGATTGACCCAACGCATCTTGCGCGCTTATCGCCCCGCGATGCTTGCCGTCATAATTTTTCGGCGACCATTTCTCGACCGTAATCGGCACGTCTTGATATATATCCGAGGCCTTAAGGCCATCCTCAAGGGCGGCCAAATAGACAATCGGCTTAAAGGCCGAGCCGGGCTGGCGCAGCGCCGACGTAGCACGGTTAAAAGTGCTTTGGGTATAAGAAGCGCCCCCCACCATGGCGCGAATAGCCCCGTCGGGGGTCATCACCACCATGGCGGCTTGACTGGCTTTGCGTTTTTCACCATGCGCTGTCAGCAATTTTTTAATCGAGCGCTCCGCTGCCAATTGCAAGCGCGGGTCAAGCGTCGTGACGATGTCGAGGTCGGCGCGGGGGCGACCGACAAAATCTGGCAATTGGTCGAGCGTCCAATCAACCGCATAATGCACCGCATCAGACGAGCGATTGACAATCACCACGGGCGTGTTCATCCACGCCTCGGCTTGGTCTGGCTCTAAATGGCCGACATCGCGCATCGCGGCTAAAACAAGTTGGGCGCGTGCCTGCGCACCTTTAGGATTATGCGTCGGCGCATAGCGCGAAGGCGCTTTCAACAACCCCGCCAACAAGGCGGCCTCGCCAATGGTGAGGTTCTGCACAGGCCGATTGAAATAAGTCTCCGCCGCTGCTTGCACCCCATATGCGCCCGCGCCGAAATACACACGGTTTAAATAGAGCGCGAGCAAATCTTGCTTGGTGAATTGCGCTTCCAACCAAAACGCCAAGAGCAATTCCTGAACTTTACGCTTGAACGTGCGGTTGGGGGTAAGAAATACATTTTTAGCCAATTGCTGCGTCAAGGTTGAGCCGCCTTGCACAACCCGCCACGCACGCAGATTAATCAGCATGGCACGCGACAGCCCCCGCACATCAAGGCCAAAATGGTCAAAAAACCGTCGGTCTTCAATGGCTGTGACGGCCTGCACCAAAGCGGGTGGAAAATCGCTATATTGCAAAGGCTGACCGCCGCGCCGCCCACGCCGCGCAATCAATTCATCCTCTACCGAATAAACCGATAGCTCGGTATCTGCGCCGATTTTCCAAAGCTCATCTGTATCGGGCAAGTCAAGCGCATAGTAAAACACCAAGCCACCGAGCGCGATGCCCGCCCATATGGCCAGCACCAGCACCCAATAAAGCAACCGCATGGATTAAATATCCAGATTGGCAACGGACAGCGCATTGTCTTGAATAAATTGCCGCCGTGGCTCGACCACATCGCCCATGAGTTGCTCGAACAAGCCATTGCTTTCGGCGACATCTTGCACTTTGACTTGCAGCAGCGAACGGGCATCTTTATCTAGCGTCGTCTGCCATAATTGCTCTGGGTTCATCTCGCCCAGACCCTTATAGCGTTGCAGCGAAATACCCTGACGACCTTGGTCAAGCACCGTTGCAAGCAATTGGCTCGGCGTATTGATGGTGATTTCTTTATCCTTAATGGCAAGCGTTGCAGGGTCTAAATAAACCGCTTGCAAATCGGTTGCCAAATCATCCAAACGACGCGCATCCGCCGAGGCAATCAGCGGCCCATCGACGTTAAACTCCTCGCGCACCCCGCGTAACTCGCGTGCGAAAGTCAGCCCCCCATCACCCGATGGCATGCCTTCCCAACCGCGCTCGACCTCATCAGCCATACGGTTCAGCCGTGCCGCAATATATGACCCGCTTTGTTCGGCCAACTCAGGCTTCGATAGAATATCTGGTGTCAACGCCCCCGCAATCGCCGTTTGCTCGATAATATATTGCGGATATTTAGCCGGCAGCGCGTTCAGGGCTGTTTTGACTTGCCGCGCCTGCGTCAACAGACTAGCTAAATCAGCCCCTGCGCGTTGCTCGCCCGATGCCAATGTCAGCACAATTTCATTCAGCCCCGCCTCAATCAGATAATCCTCCAACGCCGCGTCATCCTTCAAATAGCTTTCTGAGCTTTGGCGGCGGATTTTATAGAGAGGCGGCTGTGCGATAAACAAATGCCCGCGTTCGATAACCTCTGGCATTTGCCGATAGAAGAAAGTCAACAGCAGGGTTCGGATATGCGCACCATCGACATCAGCATCGGTCATGATGATAACTTTATGATAGCGCAGTTTTTCGACGTCGAAATCCTCGCGCCCAATGCCCGTGCCTAACGCCGTAATCAACGTGCCTATCTCGTTCGAGGACAGCATTTTATCAAAGCGGGCGCGCTCAACATTCAAGATTTTACCGCGCAACGGCAACACCGCCTGATTGGAACGATTGCGCGCTTGCTTGGCCGAGCCGCCCGCACTATCGCCCTCGACCAGAAATAATTCGGCACGGGTCGGGTCGCGCTCCTGACAATCGGCCAGTTTACCCGGCAGACTAGACACATCGAGCGCACCTTTGCGCCGCGTCAACTCGCGCGCTTTTCGTGCCGCCTCGCGTGCGGCCGCCGCCTCAACAACTTTTTGCATAATGATTTTGGCCTCGTTCGGATGCTCTTCGAACCAATTATTCAGCACATCATTCACCACGCTTTCCACAATCGGGCGGACTTCAGACGACACCAGCTTATCTTTGGTTTGGCTCGAGAATTTCGGGTCTGGCACTTTCACCGACAACACCGCCGTCAGCCCCTCGCGACAATCATCGCCAGTCATCGACACTTTTTCTTTTTTGGCGACCCCCGTTTGATTGGCATAATTATTGACCGTGCGCGTCAACGCCCCGCGAAAGCCTGCCAAATGCGTGCCGCCATCGCGTTGGGGAATATTATTGGTGAAGCACAAAACAGTTTCGTGATAGCTGTCATTCCACCACAAGGCCAACTCAACGCCAACCTCATCGGCCTCGGCATAAAGCGTGATGGGCGTGTCGATGAGCGACGATTTATTGCGGTCTAGATAGCGCGCAAATGCTTCCAGCCCGCCATCAAACTTCAACTCAACACGACGCGGCTCGGCACCACGGCGGTCTTCCAAAATAATATCGACCCCACTATTTAAAAACGCCAACTCGCGCAAGCGATGCTCCAGCGTCTCGAAGTTAAACTCGACCATCGTAAACGTGCCCTCAGACGGATGGAACGTAACCTTCGTGCCGGTTTCTTGGCTCTCGCCGACAACCTCGAGGTCGCCCTCGGCATCGCCATGAGCAAAGCGCAGGCTATGGATTTTACCATCGCGCTGAATCGTCAGCTCCAACCAATCAGACAGCGCGTTGACCACCGAAATGCCCACGCCGTGCAAGCCTCCCGAAACCTTATAGCTATTGGAATCAAACTTACCGCCCGCATGTAATTGCGTCATAATCACTTGCGCCGCCGAGATGCCCTCTTCGGGGTGCATTTCGGTCGGGATGCCACGGCCATTATCCGAGACCGTCACCGACCCATCGCCGTTCAAAACAACTTCGACCGTATCGCAATGACCCGCCAACGCCTCATCAATGGAATTATCAACCACCTCATAAACCATATGATGCAGCCCCGTGCCGTCATCCGTATCGCCAATATACATGCCCGGACGTTTGCGCACCGCCTCTAGCCCTTTAAGAACCTTAATCGAAGAAGCATCATATTCTTCGCCTTCAATCTCTTCGTTTTGGTCTGTGTCTTGGTCACTCATATGTCTATCTCTATTTTCGGTTAGCTTATTGTAACTGCTTCGTTCATCGCGGTCATATTAATTGCGGTCATCGGCGCATTTTTTGCAAAGCCCGAAAACGCCGCCGCTTCGGTGCCGGTAATCCAACTTTGCCCGCCCAAATGGGTTAAAATATCAGCCAGTGCCGCACGCCGATGCGGGTCTAAATGGGCGGCCACTTCGTCGAGCAGCAATAAAGGCATCTGCCCAATGCGGGCGGCAACACTGTGGGCTTGTGCCAATATCAACCCCACCAACAACGCCTTTTGTTCGCCCGTTGAACACGCCGCCGCAGGCATGTTTTTGGCCATATAAGACACTTGCAAATCGCTACGGTGCGGGCCTTCTAGGGTGCGCCCCGCATTGGCATCTAAGGGGCGTGCCTGCAACAATCGCGCGCGAAAAGCGTCTTCCACATCAACCGCAGGCGCAGTGCGCAACGCTGCTTCCAATGTGCCTTCCAAGGCAATCTCAGCGCGCGGAAACGCCGCTTCAGGCACGTCGCCCAAGCCGACAGCCAACGCATCGAGCGCACCAAGGCGGGCATTTGCAATCGCGACTCCTTCTACGCCCATGGTTTCTTCGATGCCGTCCAGCCAGCTATTTTGCGAAAACGGCGTGCCTGCCGTCACAAGCAGCCGATTGCGCTCGCGCATGGCCTTTTCATAAGCCGATAAATGCCGCGACAGGCCGCTATCCAACGTCTGGGCAAAGCGGTCAAGAAACTTGCGCCGCCCGCTAGCACCATCGCTAAACAACCTATCCATAGCCGGGGTCAGCCAAAGCTGCGGCACAGCTTGCGCCAAATCCTCGACGCGGCGCGTTGTCCCATCAATGCGCACGCGCCGTCCGCCATCGCCATCAAAAGCAACGCCCGCGCGCAGCTCACCCATCGCACCTTGCACATCGGCCAATACCGTCCAGCCGCCTTGGTGCTGATATTGTAACGCTTCAAACGTCGCACTTCTAAGCCCGCGCCCGGGCGCCAACATAGAAATCGCCTCTAGCACATTTGTTTTGCCGATACCATTGGCGCCTGTGATAACCACCGCGCCATTCGCGCAAGCCAAATCGAGCGCTTCGTGCGAGCGAAATCGGGTGAGGCGCAGCCGCGTAATATGGGGAGAGGTCAACGCATCTAATGCCTCTGATTTCGGTGCAAGCGCGGGCTCATCGGCACAGGGTTTGGTGTGCATTTTGGTGTGGATGGCTGGCGCACGCGCCATTTAGACCCGCATCGGCATCAGCACATAAAGCGCATCAGTATCTTGGTCGTCGCGCACCAATGTCGGCGAGCCGCTATCGGCCAATTCGAATGTGGCGGTCTCGCCATCGAGCTGGCCGGTAATATCCATCAAATAACGTGCATTAAAGCCGATTTCCATCGCCGCTGCGCTGTAAGACACACTCAGCGCATCATTGGCCGAGCCGCTATCGGGGTTGGAAACAGATAGCCCCAGACTGTCTTTATCGAGTGCCAATTTCACCGCGCGCGATTTCTCGCTTGAAATCGCCGAGACACGGTCGACGCTTTGCGCAAAGCTTTTGGCATCGACGCTCAGCACCTTGTCATTATCAGACGGGATGACGCGTGTGTAATCGGGAAACTTGCCATCGATTAATTTCGAGGTCAGCACGATATTTGAAAAAGCAAAATTAACTTTCGTGTCAGAGACTTGCAGCGATACCTCGCCGTCATCTTCTTCGAGCAGTTTTTGCACTTCGCCAACGGTTTTGCGCGGAATGATAATCGCGGGCATCGCCTCAGCCCCAACGGGACGCGGCATTTGCACCCGCGCCAAACGATGTCCATCGGTTGCCACCGCGCGCAGCAAATCAGCACCGCCTTCTTCCAACACGTGCAAATAAATGCCGTTCAGATAATACCGTGTTTCTTCGACCGAAATAGCAAAGCGCGTCTTGTCGATAAGGCGGCGTAAATCATTGCCCAGCAGCGCAAACGCAACGGGCATTTCATCTTGCGCCATGGCTGGAAAATCTTCGCGCGGCAAGGCTTGCAGCGCAAAGCTTGATTGGCCTGCGGTTAGATTGAGCCTGCCGCCTGTTTCATCGGTCGCTAATTCGATTTGCGCCCCTTCGGGTAGTTTGCGCACAATATCGTATAGCATATGGGCAGGTGCGGTAATCGCCCCGGCTTCGACAACTTCAGCCTCGACGCGCTCGCGCATTTCGATTTCCAAATCCGTCGCCGTCAGCCCCAGCACACCGTTGTCGGCCTCGAGCAGCACGTTCGACAAAATAGGGATGGTGTTGCGCCGTTCGACGACGCTTTGCACGTGATTCAAAGCTTTCAACAAATCACTGCGTTCAATCACTGTTTTCATCAAACCATCTCCTGCTTGCTAACGAATCTCTCTGCCCAAAATATAGCAGAATTGCCCGCTAATAGGGCAGTTTTTTTAACGATTTAAAGCGATAAACGCTAGTTTTCCAGCATCCGCCGTAACAGGTCGACATCTTCGTCGAGTGCGGGGTCTTCATCGCGCAATTGTTCGATCTTGCGCACCGCATGAATGACCGTTGTATGGTCGCGCCCGCCAAACTTGCGGCCAATCTCTGGCAAGGAGCGCGTGGTCAGCTGCTTCGACAAATACATCGCAATCTGGCGCGGGCGTGCCACAGACCGCGCGCGGCGTGCCGATAGCATATCGCCCATTTTGACATTGAAATATTCCGCCACGCGGCGTTGAATCTCATCAATCGTGACGCGGCGTTCTGAGGCGCGCAGTAAATCGCGCAGCACATCTTGCGCCATTTCAAGGCTAATCGGACGCCCCACAAAACTGGCATAAGCAATGACGCGGTTCAACGCACCTTCCAACTCGCGCACATTAGAGACAATGCGCTGAGCAAGAAACTCAAGCACAGGCTGCGGGATAGGTGTCGCATCGGCATGCATCGACAGCCCTTCGGCTTTAGAGTGCAAAATGCCGAGCCGCAATTCGTAATCCGTTGGGTGAATATCTGCCACCAGACCCCAGCCAAGGCGCGAGCGAATGCGTTCTTCAATGCCTTCCAAATCGCTCGGCGACCTATCCGCAGAGATAATCACCTGACGATTATGGTCAATCAGCGCATTAAAGGTATGGAAAAACTCCTCTTGCGTGGAATCCTTGCCGGCGATGAACTGAATATCATCAATCATCAACACATCGACTTCGCGAAACTGCTGCTTAAAGGCCATTGTGTCTTTAAACCGCAAGGCGCGGATAAATTGATACATGAACTTTTCAGCCGAAAGATACAGCACCACACGCGACGGGTCTTGACGACGAATCTCCCATGCAATCGCATGCATCAAATGTGTTTTACCAAGCCCCACGCCGCCATATAAAAATAGCGGATTAAACGCCACGCTATCGCCTTCGGTGAGGCGGCGTGCTGCGGCATGCGCCAGCTCGTTCGATTTACCAACAATAAAATTATCAAACGTAAAACGCGCATCCAGTGGCGCACCGACATCATCGCGCCCCGTCTGTTCGCTCGCTGGCTGTGCGGCTTGCGATGGCGTCCGCACGGTCTTCGCCAGAGGGTTTTTCTTGGCAATGACGGCTCTTTGCTCGCGCACGGCGGGTTTTTTCTCGCGTGACGCAAAGGCTTGCTGCAACTCAATATCGATGCGACGCACACTGGCATCCTCGTCGCGCCAATAGTCACGAATACGCGACAGATAATGCGCCTCAATCCAACTGCGCACAAAGCGCGTCGGCACATGCAAGGTGACGCGCCCCTTTTGGGTGCCGCTCACTTCGAGCATTTTGAACCAACTGTTAAACGTCGCATCGCCCAACTCGCCACGCAGACGCGCCCGTATGCGATGCCATTGCGCGTTCAGCGCATCATGTTTTTCATTTTTTTCTTTTTCATTTTTTTCGGGCTTTGCGCTAGCTGCACGCGCCTCGGCTGTGATGTCGTCATTATCTGTTTTCCCATTATGCTCGCTCATCACGTGTCCCTTATTATGGCTGGGGGTCTGTCCCGCAGCACTATCTCCATTTGCGCTATTTTGCTGCCGCAGGGGCGCAAAACAACACGACATAATCAAAGGGGGGATAAGCGTTAAGCATTAAGAAAACGTAATAAAGCGATGCATAAAACTATCGTGAGTACAAATTATATGGCTTATTTTCTGCCCATTCTTTTTCTATCTTGTCGCTGCAAAATGATCTCTTTTGAAAACCCCTTCACCGCGACGCCCCTCCTATGTGTCTAGGCCTTTGATTCCATTTGGAGATTCCACTTAGAGATTCCAACCAAAAATCAAACCACCAGAAAGCCAATTAAACTGCGGCTTTCAACACTTGATGACGATACAAACAAGAAACCAATCTGGCAACCAGAAGGAAACAAGAACAGTCATTTTTTTTTGAATTCATAACATTTTTATTTTGCACTTTTATTTTTTGGGCGGCTTGTCGGCGCAAAAAAGAGCCAAAAAAAACGCCCGCACGCAGAGCTGGGGCGTTTTAAAAATAAGGCGTTGGTAGCCACTAAACGATGGCGCTAATCCGCTTCGACAGGCGCGATACTTTGCGCGATGCCGCCCGCTTATGCAAAAGACCTTTGCGCCCTGCACGGGCAATCAATGGCTGGACGGCGCGTAAAGCTTCGACGGCTTTTGTTTTGTCGCCGGCTGCGACCGCTTCGTCGACGCGGCGGACAAATGTCCGCATGCGTGACATCTGGTCGCGATTGCGCTGTGTGCGCGTTGCAATTTTGCGAACCATTTTTTTGGCGGATTTCGTATTAGCCATAATCTCGGATTCCTGTTTCAAACAAATATCGGGGCGTTATAGGCTGCCCGCTGTCTAAGGTCAACACGCAAATTCACGCTATTTATTAGTGAATTTGGGCGCGCGCTTTTCATTAAAGGCCGCCATGCCTTCGCTTTGGTCATCAAAAGCGAAAAGCGCATGAAAAACGCGGCGCTCGTGATGCACCCCTTCGCGCAAACTGGTCTCAAAGGCCACATTCACACATTCTTTTGCCGTATAGACCGAGGGCAGCGATTTCTCAGCAATTTTTTCGGCCACGCCAACCGCTTCTTCAATCAACGCGTCAGCCGCGATAATGCGAGAGACAAGCCCGCAGCGTTCGGCCTCATCGGCATCCATCATGCGACCTGTGAGGCACATTTCCATCGCCTTAGACTTACCCACAAAGCGGGTCAGTCGCTGCGTGCCACCAGCACCTGGAATAACCCCCAGATTAATCTCTGGTTGGCCGAACTTGGCCGTGTCTGCGGCAAGAATAAAGTCGCACATCATGGCAAGCTCGCAGCCGCCCCCAAGCGCATAGCCTGCGACCGCGGCGATAATCGGTTTGCGCGCCTTGGCGGCGGCCTCCCAATTGGCTGTGATAAAATCTTCCGCCATCACATCGGCATATGTTTTTGACGCCATTTCTTTAATATCAGCCCCCGCTGCAAAAGCTTTGGGCGAACCAGTCAGCACCATGCAGCCGATTTTATCGTCGCCATCAAACGCTTGAATGGCGTGCGTCAGCTCATCCATCAGCGCATCGCATAAAGCGTTTAACGCTTGCGGGCGATGCAGCGTTATCAACCCGACTTTACCGCGTGTTTCGACAAGAATATTTTCATATTTCATTTTCGTTTTCCTATTATTTATCTATGGCACGATTGTATCTGGCACTAAATCAAATATCACCAAATCAGCCGCGAATGTTATACGCAAAATTTCGCCTTTGCGGGCAAAAGTCAAGACATTGTGGGGTGGGGTGGGGGCTGTAGTGTTTTGCCATCCCAAATTGGGCAGGCTTTTGACATAAAATGCCCGTATGTCGCCCGCCTTCATATCCACACCAAGGGCGGCGGTCAGCTGAACAATGCGCCCTTGGGGTTTGTCAAATATCAATGTGCCCTCGGCCAATTCCTCAAGCCCTGCGGCTAGGGGAATATCTGGCACAGCCGACAAATAGGCACTATTTTGCGCCTGTGCTGACCCGATAAGTCCTAAAAACACTATAAAAAAACCAATGAGGCGGCGCATGGACATCCTATCTCTCTCTTTATCTTTGGCATTTGGGGCAGAAAAAACTCGACCGCCCCGATTGCACAATCCGTTGGATGCTAGCACGGCACTTCGGCGTCGGACAAGCAAGGCCTTCGCGGTCATAAACCAGAAAATGATGCTGAAAATAGCCAAGCTTGCCATCGCTATCGGCAAAGTCGCGCAGCGAAGACCCGCCTGCGTCAATGGCTTGCGCCAACACATCGCAAATCGCGGGGACAAGTCGGGCGAGCCGCTTGGGGCCGACATGGGCGGCCAAGCGACGCGGGCTAATCCTCGCCATAAACAACGCCTCGCACACATAAATATTGCCAAGACCTGCCACCACGCGCTGGTCGAGCAGGACATTTTTAATCGGCGATTTGCGCCCCGCACACGCCGCAACAAGCATATCCAGATGAAACGCGTTGCTTAACGGCTCAGGCCCAAGATGTGCCAGAAACGGCGAGGTCTCAGGCGCACCTTCAATCAAATCCATAAACCCGAAACGGCGCGGGTCGGCGTAATGTAAGACCGTGCCGTCCTCCATTTCAAAGCGGACATGTACATGTTTGTCAGGAATCTCATGCTTATATATAAAGCGTCCGCTCATGCCCAAATGACTGAGCCAGAAAAATCGCGCACCGTCTTTTTCCATTTCCGCCAATAAATATTTTGCGCGGCGGCCAAAATGGCAAACCGTCGCCCCGCGCAACCGCGCAGCAAAACCTTCAGGAAAAGGAAAGCGTAAATCTGGCCGCGCCAAATGCACATGCGCAATACGCTGCCCCTCAAGATAGGGGGCAAGCCCTCGGCAAACAGTTTCGACTTCGGGGAGTTCGGGCATGCGCCCATCATAGGCCTGCGCGCGCCCCACACACAAGCATTTTGGCTGCTTGTTCTCTTTGCCTTTGCGCCTTGTATCGGCTATCGTCCGCGCCAATGGATGAGTATGGTGAAAATCACAAGACGGGCGCGACCCATTTTGGCTTCCGCTCGGTTGATATAGCACAAAAGCAGGCGCTTGTGCGGGGCGTTTTTGACAGCGTCGCACAGCGTTATGATCTGATGAATGATGTGATGTCGGCGGGGCTGCATCGGGTGTGGAAGCGGCGGATGATTGACGCTTTGCATATCCGACCCAATAGCCATTTGCGACTGGTCGATGTCGCAGGGGGGACGGGCGATATTGCTTTTCGGGCGGTGACACGGGCGCAAAAATTACGCAGCACGCTGAAAGCATGCGTCATTGATGCCAATACGCAAATGGTGCGGGTAGGTAGCACGCGGGCGCGCAATGAGGGTTATGATGTTGATTTCCTAACCGGCACCGCCGAGGCCTTGCCGCTAGCTGACAATAGCGTCGATATGGTGAGCATCGCCTTTGGTATTCGCAATGTGACGCATCGCGATGTCGCGCTTAAAGATATGCACCGCGTCTTGCGCCCCGGCGGACGTTTTGTTTGTCTTGAGTTTTCGCATATGCCGAGCCAATGGCTGCAAAAAGCCTATGATGCCTATTCATTTGCACTCATCCCGCGCATCGGCGAAGCGGTGACGGGCGAGCGCCAAGCGTATCAATATCTGGTCGAAAGTATTCGCCAATTTCCCCCCGCGCGCGCCTTTTTAGACGAGCTCGATGCCGCAGGTTTTGCGCGTCCCCAATATCAGCTGATGACGGGCGGCATTGCCGCTTTGCATATGGGCTGGAAACGCTAGTGCCATGCGCCTGTTTCGTCTCATCCGCATGTTAAGATTGCTGCTGGCACAAGATGCTTTGCTGCCGCCCGATTTTTACACCCAAGCCCCGCGCCGCATACGCATCGCACGACGCATTTTCACTTTTGGTGCCAAACGGTTTCGCGAAGGCCAACGCGGCAAAGCTCTGTCGGACAGCATCCGCAAATTGGGGCCGACTTATATTAAGCTGGGGCAATTCTTGGCCACGCGACCCGATATTATCGGCCTTGCCATGGCCAAAGACCTGACCCATTTGCAAGACCGCTTGCCGCCTTTTAGCGACCAACAAGTAAGCCGTATTTTAAACGCTGAGTTGGCCTTTCCCCCGGGTCATCCGAAATCCATCATCACCGATATGAGCGCGCCCATCGCTGCCGCCTCGATTGCGCAAGTCCATCAGGCGACCCATGCGCAGACGGGCGAAAAACTCGCGGTCAAAATCTTGCGCCCCGGCATTGATGAGCGCTTAAAAAGCGAGCTCGATATGTTGGCGCGCATGGCGGGATTGGCGGAGCGCTTCTTCCCCGCCACCCATCGCTTGCGTCCCGTCGATGCCATCACCACACTGGCGCGGTCGATAAATGGCGAGACAGATTTTCGCATGGAAGCCGCCGCCTTGTCCGAAATGGGCGAGAACACCCAAGACGATGAACGCTTTGGTGTGCCGAGCATTATTTGGGATGCGAGCAGCCGACGCGTGCTGACCATGGGCTGGGTGGACGGCGTGCCGGCTTCCGATGTCGATGCCCTCATCCGCGATGGCCACGATTTGTCAGAGCTTGCCACACGGCTGCTGCAAACTTTTTTATCCTTGGTGCTGCGCGATGGATTTTTCCACGCGGACATGCATCAAGGCAATTTGCTGGTGCAAAAAGACGGTACGATTATGGCCATTGATTTGGGCATTTGCGGTCGCCTCGATGTCGATAGTCGCCGCTTTCTAGCCGAGATATTGCACGGCTTTATCACCCGCGATTATGTGGCATTGGCTGAGGTGCATATCGAAGCGGGCTATGTGCCAGCCCACCATGATGTCCACGAGTTCGCCCAAGCCTTGCGCTCGGTGGGCGAGCCGATTCGCGACCATGATGCCGATGATATTTCTATGGCGCGCGTGCTTGGTCAGCTATTTGCCATTACCGAACAATTCGACATGACCACCCAGCCGCAACTTTTGCTGCTGCAAAAAACCATGGTGAGCGTCGAGGGTGTCGCGCGCAGCTTTGACTCCAAAGTCAATATTTGGGACGCTAGCGAGCATTTGGTTGCCGATTGGTTGCGCCGCCAAATCGGGCCTGAGGCGATATTGCACGATATGCGCAAAAACGCTGGCCGCAGCCTAACCATGCTGCGCCGCCTGCCCGATACGCTGGCACAAATTGAGCGGGGCGCTGCGGCCTTAGAAGATTTAGCGCACACAGAGGCACAGAACCCCACGCCCCAAAAAACGACATCGCAAAGCGACTTATGGGCGCGCGGGCTTGCCATTTTGGCCGCCGCCACGGCACTGGCAGCGATTGCTTTTAGTAATCTATAAAGTCAATTAATTTGATATTTGGCAAAATTCTTATTTACATATTTTTTTTGGAAAATTAGAGTACGCCCATCATAACCAACGAGGTCTATCGCGATATGAAACGCGTTTTACTCATCATTGGCGGCGGCATCGCTGCTTATAAAGTGCCTGAATTGGTGCGCAGCTTGCGCGGCCATGGGCTTGCTGTGCGGTGTTTGATGACCGCAGCTGCCGAGCAATTTGTCGCGCCCCTATCTTTGGCATCGCTATCGGGCGATAAGGTTTATGAAAACCTGTTTGACCTGACCGATGAAACCGAGATGGGGCATATTCAATTATCGCGCGATGCTGACCTGATTTTGGTTGCTCCTGCCACGGCCGATTTAATGGCCAAAGCCGCCCAAGGCATCGCCAATGATTTGGCATCGACCACTTTGCTGGCCACCGATAAGCCTGTCATGTTGGCGCCCGCGATGAATGTGCGCATGTGGGAACATGCCGCTACGCAGCGCAATCTGGCACAACTCAAACAAGACGGCATCGCCATTATCGGCCCCGATAAAGGCGATATGGCGTGCGGCGAACATGGCTTCGGGCGGATGAGCGAACCAAACGAGATTGCCGCGCACGCCGCCGCCATGCTGAATGCACCCGATACGGCAGATGCGCCGTGTTTAAGCGGGCGCAAAATTTTGGTCACCGCCGGCCCCACTCACGAGCCGATTGACCCGGTGCGCTATATCGCCAATCGGTCATCTGGCAAACAGGGCTACGCCATCGCCGAAGCTTTGGCGGCTTTGGGCGCAGATGTGCATCTGGTCTCTGGCCCGACCGCCTTGAACGACCCCGCGCACGTCACCACGCACCGCGTGGAAACCGCGCAGCAAATGTATGATGCCTGCCATGACTTATTGCCGCTCGACAGCGCGGTGATGACAGCGGCGGTGGCGGATTGGCGACCTGACACATATGGCACGCAAAAAATCAAAAAAAGCGACCAGCCGATAGACCATATTAGCTTGCGCGAGACGCCGGATATTTTGGCAAGCCTCGCGGACACGGCGCAAAAACCAGATTTGCTCATCGGGTTTGCTGCCGAAACGCATAATGTTGAGGCCTATGCCACGGATAAATTAAGCCGCAAGAAATGCGACTGGATTGTCGCCAATAATGTCGCAACCGACGGCACGGGCGCACCCGAAGAGACGATTGAAGGCGGCGTGATGGGCGGTGATGACAACGCCGTCACTTTGATAAATAGCACAGGGGCTGAGGCTTTTGGTCGAATGAGCAAAATCGCCACAGCGCAAAAGCTAGCAGCCCGCATCGCCGATTATTTTAAGGATTCAAAATGACACCCCGCATCAACATTAAGCTTTTAGACCACGCCCAAGGGCTTGCTTTGCCCGCTTATGAAACCCCAGAGGCTGCTGGTATGGATTTGCGCGCTGCCCTCGCCGATGGCGAGACCATCACCCTCGCACCAAGCGCACATGCGCTCATTCCAACTGGCCTGACAATGGCGATGCCGCAAGGCTATGAAGCCCAAGTGCGACCACGCTCAGGTCTGGCGGCCAAAAACGGCATCACCGTATTGAATACACCCGGCACTATCGACAGCGACTATCGCGGCGAAGTGAAAATCATCTTGATTAATCTCGGCGACAAGCCCTTCACCATTGAGCGCAATATGCGCATCGCACAAATGATTATCGCCCCCGTCGTGCAAGCCGAACTGGTCGAAGTCGAGCTGTTGGACGACACGGCACGTGGGGGCGGCGGGTTTGGCTCGACAGGCACAGATGCGGCAGAAGGAAAACCATGATTCAGCTCTCACGCAAATCTCTCATGGCCTTGGAAGCCGTGCTAGATGTGGCACTACATGCGCGCCCCAATCCGGTGCAAGCGCGCGAAATTACCGCCCGCCAAGGCGTGCCGCAACGCTATCTCGAACAGATTATGCAAGCGCTGGTGAAAGCCAATATATTGCGCGGTGTGCGAGGCCCCCGTGGCGGCTATCGTCTGGCGCGCGAGAGGCGGCGCATCAGTGTCAAAGAAATCTTTGAGCTGATTGAACAGCTCGATAAAGAAAATGATGGGATGGGGTCAAAGTCTGAGCTGAACCGCGATATTATCGCACCGTTTCATGGCCAGTTACAGACCGCGCTAAGCGCGGCAGTCGGCGACACCACGATTGCTGACTTGTGCCGCAATACCGAACAAAGCCGTCGCGATGAGGGCGATTTCACAATTTGAGCCAATATATTAAGGAGACCAAAGATGGATAAGGATAGTAAACCCGGCCGTGGCCAGATTTATCAATCAATCACCGAGACCATTGGCAATACGCCGATTATACAATTAAACCGCATCGCGGCGGAGCATGGGTGTCGTGCCAATATTCTTGCCAAGCTTGAGTTTTTTAACCCCATCGCCAGTGTCAAAGACCGCATCGGCGTGGCCATGGTCGAGGCGATGGAAAGTGATGGTAGCCTCACGCCTAATGGGGTGATTGTCGAGCCGACCTCTGGCAATACGGGCATTGCGCTGGCTTTTGCGTGTGCGGCGAAGGGCTATCGGCTGATTTTGTGCATGCCCGAAAGCATGTCGATGGAGCGTCGCAAAATGCTTTTGCTGCTGGGTGCGGAGCTTGACCTCACCCCTGCCGAAAAAGGCATGAAGGGGGCGATTACACGGGCTGAAGAATTGCTCGCCGAAAACCCGAGTTGGGTGATGCCGCAGCAATTTAACAATCCGGCCAATCCAGCGATTCACCGTGCGACCACGGCGGAAGAAATCTGGAACGATACCAATGGCAATGTCGATGCCATCGTCTCTGGTGTTGGCACGGGCGGCACGTTTACGGGTATTGGCTCGGTGTTAAAGCCGCGCAACCCCGCTTTGCAAATGATTGCTGTCGAGCCTGAAGATAGCCCCGTCTTGTCTGGTGGGGCGGGTGGTGCGCATAAGATCCAAGGCATTGGCGCGGGCTTTGTTCCCAATAATCTGCAAGCCGATTTGGTCGACAAAATCATCACCATCGGCAATGAGACCGCTTTTGAAACGGCGCGCCAATTAGCGCGCCTCGAAGGCGTGCCAGGGGGCATCAGCTCTGGTGCGGCGATTGCGGCGGCGTTAGAAGTCGGCAATCAAAGCGATATGGCGGGCAAAAATATCGTGGTTATTTTGCCCAGCTTTGCCGAGCGTTATCTGTCGACCGCCCTGTTTGAAGGGCTGTAATTTTGACCCTCAGCGAGAGCGAGATTGAGCGTTATCAACGCCATATTTTGCTACGCGAAATTGGCGGCGCAGGGCAACAAAAGCTAAAATCTGCGCGCGTGCTTATCGTCGGCATGGGCGGCCTCGGCCATCCAGTGGCGCAATATCTCGCTGCCAGTGGCGTTGGCACATTAGGCCTTGTCGATGATGACACGGTTGCTCTATCTAATTTACAGCGCCAGACTTTGTTCACACACGCAGATATTGGCGAGCCGAAAGTAAGCGTCGCGGCCGCGCATCTGGCAAAGCTCAACCCGCATATAGAATTGGTGACGCATCCCGTGCGGCTAACACACGATAATGTCGCCGCCTTAATCACGCCCTATGATGTGGTCGTCGATGCCTGTGATAATTTTGCCACACGCTTTATCGTCAATGATGCTTGTTTTGCGGCGCATAAGGTTTTGGTCTCTGGGGCGGTGGGTCGTTTCGACGGGCAGCTTGCCACGTTTAAAGCATGGCAAACAGATGCCGATGGCACACCTTTGCCGTGCTATCGCTCGCTCGTGCCGCACGCGCCTGAAACTGATGAGGCCGAAGAAGACTGCGCCGCCACAGGGATAGTCGGTGCGCTCACAGGTATTATTGGCAGCTTGCAGGCGCTTGAAGTGATAAAAGAAATTACTGGCGCGGGCGAAAGTCTGGCGGGACGCTTGTTGATTTATGACGGCCTGTCAGGACGTGCGCGCACCGTCAAGCTTGCATGGGACCCGCAAAATCCCAATAACGGTTCTTGCCGATAGGGGTGGTCTTTTGTATCAAGGGTTCATGAATCGTTTCGTCATTATATTTTTGGGCGTTGTCGTCAGTGTTTCGGTGAGTGCTTCGGTGGCTGCACAAACCACCAATGCTCCCTATGATACACGCCCATTGGGCGATAGCGGTCTGCCTTTGCCGCGCTTTGCCGCGATTAATAAAACCCACGCCAATGTGCGCCGTGGGCCGGGCGCAGATTATCCCCTGCTCTATCAATATCAACGGCGCAGCTTACCGCTCGAAATCATCGCCGAATATGGCCAATGGCGCAAAGTTCGCGACCATGAGGGCAGCGAAGGCTGGATGCATGTGCGCCTGCTGCGCGGCAGTCGCACGGTTATCTTACGCCAAGCGGCCAACGCGCTGCGGCTACGCAATCGCCCTGATGCGACTGCTGGGGTTGTCGCATTGGTGCAAGCTGGTGCCATCGGGCGGCTCGAAGATTGCGAAGCGGCATGGTGCGAGGTCGATTTAGGCGACCATGAAGGCTGGCTACACCGCGATATGTTGTGGGGTGTATATGCGTTTGAGTTTAACGACTAAGCGTCAAAATCGCCCTTGAGAGAGGTCTTTGTCGTCTCCGAAAGCTCGGTCATATGGCGGTAATTTTCATGCTCAATACCTAGAATCACTTTTGTTTCGGGCGTGCCGAATTGCGATATTTGGTCTGCGGCAAACCGAAAGTGCAAAAAATGCACCGATGATGTCTTGCCGTCAGCGGCGGTGCGTTCAACATCTTGCTCGGGCGTGGCGTAGGTTTTAACGCCGCCAACTTCGACATAGGCCGTCAGTTCGACATCCGTCAGAGAGCGTAAAATAGTGCCGCGCTGGACGGGGTTGTCTATTTCAAACATCAGCGTCGCGGTCAGCTCATCGCCTTGCGGCACCATCGGATTATACGCCTCTAACTCGTCTTCTAGCTGCTCATCGCCGCCTTTTTCGATATAGAGCATTTCTTGAATCTGCTGTTTCATCGTCGCGTAATTTTCAAAATAAAACGTCGCATGCGGGCCGACATCGATGCGTCGCGGCTTTTTCAGCACCAAAATATCCGCCCGCAATTGGTCGCGCTGTTCAAGATACGCATCGAGCGAGAGGATGTCTTCCTTGGTCAATATTTTAGAATTAGACTTAGAGCTAGGCATGGCAAAAGTTTCCTTAAAGTTGATAGGCCGCCGCAAACACCTCAATCGGGTGTAACGCCGTTGGCGGGGTGGCCTCGTTGATATCGTCGACAAGCTGCACCAAATGCTTCGCCGCCAAAGGACAATCAGAACAAACAATGTCGGGCTCGGTTTTTGCCACCGCACGCGCTGCGGGGCGACCAATCTTGACCGCCAAATCACGGGTTGGCTTCAAAACACCGAAAGTCCCGCCATGGCCTGAGCAACGCTCGACCACAGCGACTTCGGCTTGCGGGATAAGGCGCAATAATTCAGCCGATTTAGGGCCCATATTCTGGGCGCGCGCATGACACGCCAAATGCATCGAAATGGATTGCGGGGCAGCTTTTAATCCCTCGCTCAACCCCTCCTTATTGGCGATATCAACGACATATTCAGAAATATCTTTGGTCGCAGCCGACAGGGCTTTGACATCTTCATTATCTGGCACCAGAAGCGGCCATTCAAACTTGAACATCAAGCCGCATGATGCCGTCAGAGTGATGATATCTTTACCCGCATCAACAAGAGGGCGCAAAGCGGCGGCAATTTTTTCAGCTTGCGCCGCGACTTTGGCGATATCGCCTTGTTCAAGATACGGCATACCGCAGCAGCCGGGGTAATCGGTCGTGGCGTTAACGCCCAGATGGGCAAGCACTTTCGCCGCCGCTTCGCCGACTTGCGGGTTGTTATAATTGACCGAACAGGTTGCAAAAATCACCGCTTCACGCCCCTTGGCAGGCCCTGCGGGGTTTGCGTCATACGCCCCTGAGGCTACGGCTTCTTGGGCGCGTTTGACGAATGTTTTGCCGACAAATTTTGGCAATTCAGCATTTTTATCAATGCCTGCCACGGCCTGCATGGCGGGGCGGGTGAGCGCGTTGCCTTTTTTCGAAGCCCAATTGGCAAGCGGAGCAATCGGTGCTAATGCCGTGCCATTGCGGTCCATCTGCGCAAGCTGGGCTTGCACCATGGGGGCTTTGCCTTTTTCCTTCAACTCAACCGCGCGATAGCGCAGCATCAAATGCGGAAAATCGAGATTAAACTCATGCGGTGGCACATAAGGACATTTGGTCATAAAACACATGTCGCACATGGTGCAGGCATCGACGACAGGTGCAAAACCATCCGAGGTGACGCTATCCAACTCACCGCTTTCGCTCTCATCAATCAGGTCGAAAAGGCGCGGGAAACTATCGCAGAGATTAAAACAACGCCGACAGCCATGGCAGATATCGAACTGGCGACGCGCCTCTTCATCGAGGGCATCGCGGTCGTAAAATTCGTCCGACGTCCAATCCAGCGGGTGGCGCTGAGGCGCCCCGAGACTACCTTCTTGCATGGGTTTACCTCTTTCGCATTAAAAAAGGCTCGGCAGCCAAACACCGCCGAGCCTCACCTAAACCAATGATTAGTCCATTGTATCCAAAGCTTTTTGGAAGCGACCTGCGTGCGACTTTTCAGCCTTCGCCAAAGTCTCGAACCAGTCAGCGATTTCATCAAAGCCTTCATCGCGTGCGGTGCGCGCCATACCCGGATACATATCGGTGTATTCGTGGGTCTCGCCAGCAATCGACGCTTTCAAATTATCTGTTGTCGTGCCAATGGGCTCGCCAGTGGCCGGATCGCCGACTTCTTCCATGAACTCAAGGTGACCATGCGCGTGGCCGGTTTCACCTTCAGCCGTAGACCTAAATACAGTGGCTACATCATTATAGCCTTCGACATCCGCTTTTTGAGCGAAGTATAAATAACGACGATTGGCTTGGCTTTCACCAGCAAACGCCTCCTTGAGGTTATCAAGAGTTTTTGAATCTGCAAGCGACATGAGACGCCTCCTCTTTATATTGCGTGTGAATGAAAAGCAGACCTCCCGCTCCCCAAACAAGCAGACCATTTGCCTGCCTACCCATAGGTTTAAGGCATCAGGTCAATCTTGTCAATTTTATTAGAATTATTCTAAATAATCATTTCTGCAGGCGGATAATAATATCAACGCCATTCACCTGAAAGCCTGACGGGCTATCGGGCAATTTAGCAAGCGAAATCTCATCTTGGTCAATATCGATGAGGCGGCCTTCTTCTTCAACATAAAAATGATGATGGTCGCTTAGGTTTGTGTCGAAATAGCTGCGTGTTTGACTGACTTGTACTTCGTTCAGCAAACCAGCTTGGCAGAACTGATTGAGCGTGTTGTAAATCGTCGCTTGGCTGACGCTAAGTCCCATGGCACGGGCTTCTGCGTGCAATGCCTCCGCCGTTACATGGCGTGCATGAGGCGTGCCTTCAGAGGTCAATGTGCCGAACAATAAATACGCTAAAGCAAGCCGTGGCTTGGTCACGCGCAAGCCAGCATCGCGCAGCTTGGCAGCCATTTGCTGCTCTATTTGTGGCGTTAATAAGTCTTGTCCCATATGGGGTAACCTCATTTATCTCAATTAGCTTTAACTTGTTAGTTAAAATCATTCTAAAACTATATCACCCCGTCGCTTCTGTCAAGAGTGGGTCAAGTTTGAGATATGCCACATGACAGCCCGCTTAAAGCGTGTTAATTTCTGCCGACCAAGGGGGGCAAACAACCATGTCTAATCAGAACTCTTACACATATGACGAGCTTATCACCTGCAGCACGGGTGAAATGTTTGGCATCGGCAATGGGCAGCTTCCGATGCCGCCCATGCTGATGTTTGACCGCATCACCCAGATTACCGAAGACGGCGGTGCTTTTGACAAGGGTCACATGAAAGCCGAGTTGGATATCAAGCCTGACTTGTGGTTTTTTGATTGCCATTTTCAAGGCGACCCAGTGATGCCGGGGTGTTTGGGGCTTGATGCGATGTGGCAGCTTATTGGTTTTTTTCTCACATGGCGCGGCAATAAAGGCCGTGGCCGTGCGTTGGGGGCGGGCAAGGTGAAGTTTACCGGCCAAGTGATGCCCGATGCAAAGCTCGTGCGCTATGAAGTTGACATGAAGCGCGTCATGACGGGTCGTCTGGTGATGGGCATTGCCGAGGCGCGTCTGTTTGCCGATGATAGTCTGATTTACACCGCCGAGGATTTGCGCGTCGGCGTGTTTAGCCCTGAACAAATGTTCGCCTCGAATTAGATAAAGGAGCTTCATATGCGTCGTGTCGCCATTACGGGTCTCGGCATTATTTCCAGCCTTGGTAATAATGCCAAAGACGTCTCAGCCAGTCTGGCTGCGACTAAATCTGGCATTTCTGCCATGAGCGACTTTGTCGAGATGGGGTTTCGCTCGCAAATTGCTGGCCAGCCCGTGTTTGATATTGAAGCTGCCATCGACAAGCGCACACGTCGGTTTATGGGCGAGGGCGCGGCATGGAATTATGTCGCCATGGAGCAAGCCATCGCCGATTCTGGCCTTGAGGAGAACAGCATCAGAAACCCGATGACGGGTCTGATTATCGGCTCAGGCGGGCCGTCAACCATGGCGATACTGAACGCGATAGATGCCACGCGCAATTCTGGCCCCAAACGGGTCGGCCCTTTTGCCGTCCCCAAAGCCATGTCGTCGACCAACTCGGCCACATTGGCCACGCCGTTTGGCATCCAAGGTATTAATTATTCAATCAGCTCGGCCTGTGCGACCTCAACCCATTGCATCGGCAATGCCGCAGAAATGATTCAATGGGGCAAGCAAGACATCATGTTTGCGGGCGGCGGCGAGGAACTGAATTGGGTATTGTCCGTCGTGTTTGATGCTATGGGGGCGATGAGCTCTAAATATAATGACACCCCCGCCACGGCGAGCCGTGCCTATGACAAAAACCGCGACGGCTTTGTGATTGCGGGCGGGGCGGGCGTTTTGGTGCTGGAAGAAATGGAGCACGCCAAAGCGCGCGGGGCTAAAATATATGCCGAGATTGTCGGCTATGGTGCGACCTCAGATGGCCATGACATGGTACAGCCATCGGGCGAGGGCGCGGTGCGCTGCATGCAAATGGCGATGCAAGGGGTCGATGCCCCGATTGATTATATCAACCCGCATGCGACCTCCACACCCGTCGGCGACATCAAAGAGATTGAAGCCCTGCGCGAGATGTTTGGCGCAGATTGTCCGCCTATTTCAGCGACCAAATCGCTGTCGGGTCATTCGCTTGGCGCGGCTGGTGTGCAAGAAGCAATTTATACATTGCTCATGATGCAAGGCGATTTCATCGCCGGCTCAGCGCATATTGAGGAGCTAGACCCCGACTTTGCCGATATGCCCATCATCCAAGAGACCCGCGACGCTAAGCTTGAGACCGTCATGTCGAACTCATTCGGCTTTGGCGGCACGAATGGCACATTGGTGATGAAACGGGTCTAGCCGCCTTATTCAGCCGACTTGCCTTCGAGGTCTTCACCGGTTTCTTGGTCAACCACTTTCATCGACAGGCGCACTTTGCCACGGTCGTCAAAACCCATCAGCTTGACTTTCACTGTGTCGCCTTCTTTGACGACATCGGTGGTGTTTTCAACCCGCTTGTCGGCCAGTTGCGAAATATGCACCAGACCATCGCGCTTGCCAAAGAAGTTTACAAACGCGCCGAAATCCATGGTTTTCACCACTGTGCCTTCGTAAATCACGCCTTCTTCTGGCTCAGCCACAATCGAGTGAATCATATCCAGCGCCGTTTTAATCGCCGCTGCATCGCTTGAGGCAACTTTGATAAGACCCGTATCGCCAATATCGATTTTTGCACCCGATGTTTCGACAATCTCACGGACAACCTTGCCGCCCGTGCCGATAACGTCGCGGATTTTATCCTGCGGCACTTGGATGGTTTCGATTTTCGGGGCGTATTCGCCCATCTCATCGCGCGCATGCGACAAGGATTTCGCCATCTCATCCAGAATATGCGTGCGCCCGCCTTTGGCTTGGTCGAGTGCGGCACTCATAATCTCTTCCGTAATGCCAGTGATTTTAATGTCCATTTGCAGCGATGTAATCCCGTCATGCGTGCCTGCGACTTTAAAATCCATATCGCCAAGATGGTCTTCGTCACCCAAAATATCTGACAAAACAGCGAAACGCTCGCCCTCTTTAATCAGCCCCATGGCAATCCCTGCCACTGGTTTTTTCAACGGCACGCCAGCATCCATCATCGCCAAAGACGACCCGCACACCGTCGCCATAGAAGACGAGCCATTGCTTTCGGTTATCTCAGACACAAGCCGCAGCGTGTAGGGAAACTCATCCTTGCTTGGCAACACAGGCTTAAGCGCGCGCCATGCAAGCTTGCCGTGGCCAATTTCACGCCGCCCCGTGAACCCAACACGACCCGTTTCGCCAACCGAATAAGGCGGGAAATTATAATGCAGCATGAAATGCTCGCGATATGTGCCTTCCAGCGCATCGACAAATTGTTCATCATCGCCCGTGCCCAAAGTGGCCACGACCAGTGCTTGCGTTTCGCCTCGGGTAAACAAAGCCGAGCCATGCGTGCGCGGCAATATGCCGGCCTGCGAGACAATCGGGCGGACATCGCTAAGCCCGCGGCCATCAATCCGCAAAGACGTATCCAAAATGCCGCCGCGAACAATATCGCTTTCCAGAGATTTAAACGCACCCGACACAGCATTGCGCTCGTCTGGGCTTGCGTCTTCGGCCACCAGCTCGGCGTTTACCGAGTCACGAAGGGCGGCAATCGCGCCTTGGCGTTCTTGCTTATCAGCCTGTTGATAGGCAGCGACGAGACCGTCTTGTGCGATTTTTGCGATACTGGCTTTCAGCGCGCTATCATCTTTTGCTTCGACTTCGCGCGGCTCTTTGGCAGCCTTTTCGCCCATGCGAATACACGCCTCAATAACGGGTTGAAACTCACGATGACCAAACATCACAGCACCCAACATAATGTCTTCAGACAATTCATCGGCTTGCGATTCCACCATCAAGACAGCGTCTTGCGTGCCAGCGACAACCAAATCAAGGCTTGTCTCTTCCATCTGGTCGATGGTTGGGTTGAGAATATAAGCACCCTCGCTATAGCCAACGCGGGCTGCGCCAATCGGGCCTTGGAAAGGCAGACCTGAAATCGTCAACGCCGCCGACACAGCGACCATGGCCACGATGTCAGCCTCGTTTTCGAGGTCATGGCTCATCACGGTTGCGATGACTTGGGTTTCGTTTTTAAAGCCTTTTACAAAAAGCGGGCGAATGGGGCGGTCAATCAAGCGACAGACAAGTGTCTCTTTTTCGCTCGGACGGCCTTCGCGCTTAAAATAGCCGCCGGGTACTTTACCCGCAGCATAGGCGCGTTCTTGGTAATTCACAGTCAGGGGGAAAAAATCCAACCCCGGCTTTGGTTGGCGGTCGCCAACCACAGTCGCCAGTACAGTGGTCTGGCCATAAGTGGCCATCACAGCACCGTCCGCTTGACGGGCAACGCCACCAGTTTCGAGGGTCAGCGTACGCCCCCCCCATTCAATTTCTTCACGAATAATATCAAACATACATTTTCCTATCGTGCCCCCCTTCCCTTGAAGGCAGGCTTTTGCATGAGAACCTCTTAAGATAAGGCCGGCTCTCTTTCATCTATCTTCTTAACACCATGTCAAAAAGAGGTCTGTCAGGCCTATAACAGAAATTGCGCTCCTAACGGCGCAGTCCCAAACGCTGAATGAGGCTTTGATAGCGCTCCGCGTTGCGTGCTTTGACATAGTCAAGCAATCGGCGACGTTGACTGACCATTTTCAAAAGCCCACGACGCGAATGATTATCTTTCGCGTGGGTTTTAAAATGCTCCGTCAAATTACTAATGCGTTCGGACAAAATAGCGACTTGCACTTCAGGCGAACCCGTATCGCCATCACCAGTTGCATATTCTTTAATCAGCGCTTCTTTGCGCTCGGTTGTTATCGACATCACACTCTCCTTTATACCGCGCATAAAGCGGCTTTATAGGTTAAACACCCGCACAGGTTTAATGGCTCTCCCATCATATTGGCCTATGGCAATCGGGCGATGCGCACATGTGAGCAGCACCAGACCTGTCTCAGGCGTTCCTTGCGGTGATATGGCTTGCCCCTGCTGTATGCGGGATGCAGCGTCATCGCTTATGGCCAGTGCCGAGATGTCGTCCAGCGCGGTCGTAAGCGGTAACAGGCAAGCATCCAAAGCCGCCAAATCGGGCGCACTATGGCCTAAATCAATTAATTTATCTAGCCCTAAAGCAGTTTTTTCGTCAAACGACCCAACACGGGTGCGTCGCAGCATGGTGACATGTCCGACTGTGCCAAGATGCACCGCCAAATCGCGCGCCAATGCGCGAATATATGTGCCCTTGCCGCACACCACATCGAGGCTTACATGATCGCTATCGGGGCGTTCCAAAAGGGTGATATCATCGATACGCACGCGCCGTGCTGCCAAATCAACCGCCTCGCCTGCCCGCGCGCGCGTATAAGCACGCACCCCATTTTGCCGAATAGCCGAAAATTGCGGCGGCACCTGCTCAATCGTGCCAATAAAGTCTGGCAGAGCTGCTTTTATCGCATTTGTTTCAGGCCGATGCGGGCTGGTCTCTGCCACCTCGCCTTCTAAATCATCTGTATGGGTCGCCGTGCCAAAGGCCATCGTCACGCGATAGGCTTTGGTCGCATCTTGCATAAAGGAAACGGTTTTGGTCGCCTCGCCCAAGGCAATCGGCAAAACGCCCGTCGCCAAAGGGTCAAGCGTGCCAGCATGGCCGGCTTTTTGCGCATCGAATAAGTGGCGAATCTGGCCTACCGCAGATGTCGAGCCAAGCTCTATCGGTTTATCAAAATTCACCCAGCCTGAAATATGGCGGCTATTTTTGCGCCGTCCCATAAACGCTAGCTTTGCGACTCTTTAATATCAGCCGTCACCTCATCAGAGGCGAGCAACGCATCCATCTCGGCGGCTTTGTCGAAACTATCATCGGCGGCGAATTTAAAATCTGGCGTATATTTCAAATGCAAATCCGAGAGCGCCGCCTTTTTCAAACGCGGGATATCCTCATTGAGCAAGTCGACGATTTTGTCCAAATTTTCGCCACCCAACGGCATAATATAAGCGGTGGCATGGCGCAAATCAGGGCTGACGCGTACTTGCGTCACGGTGATGAGCGCTTTTTTCAGCACTTTAGCTTCAAAGTCTGCCGCGTGGAGTACCTCGCTCAAGCGATGGCGCATCAACTCGCCGACACGCAATTGGCGTTGGCTCGCAGGCTTACCAGCAATGTTCTTTTTATCCGTCATTATAAAAGCCCCTAGTCGTCTAACGAGCGTGCCACTTCCTCGACTTCATAACATTCGATAACATCACCCGCTTGCAAGTCGGTATAATTCTCAAACGCCATGCCGCATTCCTGACCAGACTGCACCTCTTTCACCTCGTCTTTAAACCGACGCAAAGAGGATAATTCGCCCTCATGGATGACGATATCATCGCGAATGAGCCGCACTTTCGCCCCGCGCCGTACCAGCCCATCGCCAATAAGACAGCCCGCTGCTTTGTCGGCCTTGCCAACTTTGAACACTTCCAATATTTCCGCCGACCCCAATGCGGTTTCGCGCAAATCGGGCGACAACAGACCAGCCATGGCAGCTTTTAAATCATCAACAAGGTCGTAAATCACATTGTAATAGCGGATTTCAACGCCTTCTGCTTCAGCCGCACGGCGTGCTTGCGTATTCGCACGCGTGTTAAAGCCAAATATCACCGCATTCGATGCGGTCGCCAAAGTGACATCGCTTTCGGTGATGCCGCCAACGCCTGTGTGCACCACATGCGCGATAACTTCTTCGGTGCTTAGCTTGATGGCGGCTTGGGCAATCGCCTCAACCGAGCCTTGCACATCGCCTTTAACCAAAAGAGCAATCTCAGCGCGTTCGGCGGTTTGTAATTGGTTCATCATTTGGTCGAGCGACGTTGCACGCGGTCCCATAGCACTCGATTGCTGACGCGCTTTGCGGGCGCGATATTCGGCAACTTCACGCGCACTGGCTTCGTTTTCGACCACGGTAAACATTTCACCTGCCCCGGGCGCGCCGCCCGCCCCCAGCACCTCGACGGGGGTTGAAGGGCCTGCCGATTGGACTTGCGCGCCTTGGTCGTTAATCAGCGCACGCACGCGACCCGATTCTTGGCCAGCGACAAAAATATCGCCGACATTCACCGTCCCGCGTTGCACCAAAACCGTTGCGACCGCACCGCGTCCCTTGTCGAGCTTGGCCTCGATGACGATGCCTTCGCCAGCGCGTGCGGCTGCTGCTTTGAGTTCCATCAATTCAGCCTGCAACGCCACCGCTTCCAGCAAATCATCCAAGCCGTCGCCAGTTTGCGCCGAGACTTCAATCAGCTGCGTATCGCCGCCCATATCTTCGGCTATGATTTCGTGCTGCAGCAAATCATTTTTCACCCGCGTGGCATCGGCTTCTGGTTTATCCATTTTGTTAATGGCAACAATCACGGGGGCTTCGGCCGCTTTGGCGTGGTTAATCGCCTCGACTGTTTGCGGCATCACACCATCATCACCCGCCACCACCAAAATAACAATATCCGTCACTTTGGCACCGCGCGCGCGCATCGACGTAAACGCGGCGTGACCCGGTGTATCAATAAAGGTGAGGGTCTCACCCCGCGCGGTTTGCGTTTGATACGCCCCGATATGCTGCGTGATGCCGCCAGCTTCGCCATCGGCGACTTTGGCTTTGCGCAGCGCATCCAGCAGCGAGGTTTTACCGTGGTCGACATGACCCATCACCGTTACCACAGGCGGGCGTGCCGATTTGTCGGCTTCGTCATCATCGGCGGTGACAATCGCATCTTCGACATCGCTATCCGATACGCGCTTGACGCTATGGCCGAGGTCTTCGGCGACAATTTGTGCGGTATCAGCGTCAATGACATCATTGATTTTTGCCATGACGCCTTGCTGCATCAGCACTTTAATCACATCGACGGCGCGCTCGGCCATGCGATTGGCAAGCTCTTGAATGGTGATGGTATCTGGCAGCTGTATGGTGCGGGCGACTTTCTCATCCGAGTCGGTGCTTGTTGCTTTGCGCTTTTCGCGTTCACGGCGACGACGCATCGACGCCAATGAGCGCACGCGCTCTTCGTCGTTCAGCGCATCATTAATGGTTAATTTGCCGGTGCGGCGGCGGCGTTCGCCATCGCGCTTGGCAGCAGGGGCGGTGCGCCGTTTCTCATCAGTGCGCTTTTTATCCTCATCGGCGGCGCGCCGTGCAGGTGTCGGCTTTGCGCCCACGGGCGCATCATCGGGCGAGACGACCGCCTCTAATGTGGGCGTTTTACGCGCGCGCGGTTTTTCATCAGCACGGCGGGCTTCCTCAGCTTCCAATCGCGCAAGCTCTTCAGCGCGTAATTGCGCATCAATTTCAGCCTGCTTTTCTTCTTCAACGGCGCGGTGTTTGGCTTCTGCCACGGCAGCGAGGCGTTTTTCTTGTTCGGCCTTGGATAGCCCCTCGGGCAAGGATGGCGCTTCATCAATGGCGGGTTTGGCGGCATCTTTGGGTGTCTCGGAAATTTGGTCTTCTTGATTTGCCTCTTCTTGGTCTGGTTTAACAACGCGCTTGCGCCGCTTTTCAACCAGCACAGATTTTGAGCGGCCATGCGAGAAACTTTGGCGCACTTGTCCGCTTTCGACCGTCCGCTTCAAAGAGAGCGTTTTGCCGCGCCCGCTTTCATCGTCTTGCGGGGCATCACCGTCTGTTTTCACATCGCTCATTCGTTTTCACTCCTGTCCATACTGTCGGCGCTGCTGATATAAGCCGCCAGCCGCATGGTTTGTTCTGCGATACGCGTCGCCCACCGCGCATCGGTAAGCCCTGCATGTATCACATTTGCACGACCAAAGGCCATGCCCAATTCATCTGCCCCAAACAAAGCGCAAATCTCGATGCCCGCACTTTGCGCTTTTCGCGCCAAAGCACGCCGCCCATTATCTGCGCCATCATGGGCGGCAAACAACATGACGACTTGGCCTTTTTTAAGCGCGGCCTCTACTTTGGTGAAGCCGAGAACCATAACCCCTGCCTTGCGCGCCAACCCCAAAAGGCCATGCGCTTGCTGACGCATCAAGGTTTCAATCCGCAGCGCCAAATCATCCGACACATAAGCCTTGGTTGTCGCAGCAAGAGAAGCAATCAAGTCGCGCCGATTGGCAATCCAAATCGCGTCGCCGGGCAATTTATGCCCAAGGTCAGGTGTCAACTCGCCATCTGGCGAGACGACAAAGCGCAGCATATGCGCAGCTTCTGCTTGATTGCCGGTTATGTGGCAAATCTGCTCCATCGCGACACCATGACCCTATTGCGAGCCGAAAACCGACGCAGCAGACGCTTCGCTATCTGCCGATGTTTCCGTCAGTGTTTCCGCTTCTTCTTGTTCGGCTGCCAATTCCGCTGCAAGGCGTGCTTCTTCTTCAGCGCGTTGTGCATCCAATTCTTCTTGGGTAATCCACCCCGCCAACACACGCGCCGCCATAATAAGATTTTGCGCTTCATCAGCCGAGACATCAAAGCCATCCAGAATACCGTCTTGGCGCACGCGGCGACGCTCAACCGTCTCAAACCAACCCGTCAAATCATCGGTGACGCAGCCCGCAAAGTCTTCCAGCGACTTAATGTCGTTCTCACCAAAGCGCACCAACATCGCAGGCGTGACACCGTCGAGTGCGGCGAGAGCATCTTCGACACCCATTTCTTTGCGTTGCGCATCGAGCTTCTCATTCTCGCGGTCGAGATAATCACGCGCACGGTTTTGAATTTCTTCCGCCGTTTCTGCGTCAAAGCCCTCAATATGCGTGACTTCTTCGACTGGCACATAGGCCACTTCTTCCACTGTCGCAAAGCCTTCCGAGGCCAATAATTGCGCAATCATTTCATCGACATCCAGTGCTTCCATAAACAGCGCGGTGCGCTCGGTGAACTCAGCCTGACGACGCTCGCTTTCTTGCGCTTCCGTCATAATGTCGATGTCCCAGCCGGTCAGCTGCGAGGCAAGCCGCACATTTTGACCCCGACGACCAATCGCCAAGCTCAGCTGTTCGTCTGGCACGACAACTTCGATGCGTTGGACATCTTCATCGAGTACCACTTTGGTCACTTCGGCAGGTGCGAGCGCATTAACGATAAATGCTGCGGGGTCGGGCGACCATGGAATAATATCAACTTTTTCGCCTTGCAACTCATTGACCACGGCTTGCACACGGCTGCCGCGCATCCCCACGCACGCCCCGACGGGGTCAATGCTTGGGTCGTTTGAAATCACCCCAATTTTGGCACGGCTACCCGCATCCCGCGCCACCGCACGGACTTCGATAACCCCATCATAAATCTCAGGCACTTCCTGCATAAACAATTTCGACATGAAAGCCGGGTCTGTCCGCGATAGAATAATCTGCGGCCCACGCTGTTCGCGACGTACATTTTGGATATAAGCGCGAATGCGGTCGCCGGGGCGGAACACTTCGCGCGGGATCAAATTATCGCGGCGCACCACAGCCTCACCACGCCCTAAATCGAGCACCACATTGCCATATTCGACCCGCTTCACAAGCCCATTAATAATCTCGCCGACGCGGTCTTTAAACTCTTCATATTGACGCTCACGCTCAGCTTCGCGCACGCGCTGCACAATCACTTGCTTTGCCGCTTGCGTGGCGATGCGGCCAAACTCAACGGGTGGCAATTCATCAACCACCTCATCGCCGAGTTTTGCGTCTGGATTATCGCGCTGGGCAATCGGTAGAGAAATCTCCGTGTCGTCATTTTCAACCAGCTCGACCACTTGCACAACGCGCAGCAGTTTGGTCTCACCCGTTTGCGTATCAATATCAACGCGAATGTCGTTTTCTTGACCATAACGCGCTTTGGCAGCCTTTTGAATCGCATCCGCCATCGCCGCCAGCACAATCTCGATTTCAATGCCTTTTTCACGCGCCACCGCGTCGGCGATTTGTAGCAGTTCCAGCTTATTTGCACTAATACCCGTAGCCATTTTTATCTCCTCAATTATGTTAAATCTTTGCCTGTGCTGCCCTGCTTGGCGGCCTTAAGACGAGCGTCTAACGCTGCCTCATCAGGCACTAAACGCGCCTCGGCAATATTGTCGATACCAAAACCCAAAACTTGCGGCGCATCAAACCCATCAAGCTTCACCTCCAAAAGCGCCTCGCCATCGGCAAAGCCTTGCACGATACCGCGAAAGCGACGCTGACCATCGACCGCATCGCGCAGGCCAATTTTTGCTTCATGGCCTGCCCAGCGTTCAAAATCAATGGCGCGTGTTAAAGGCCGCGCCACGCCCGGCGACGAGACTTCAAGCGCGTAAGCCCCCGCGATTGGATTTTCAACATCCAACACATCCGACAAAGCGCGGCTAATCTCCTCGCATTGCTCAATCTGCAAACTCGCCGCGCTGTTTTCAGCCATCACCTGCAGCACCATTTTAGTGTCGTCACCCGTCATGCGAATGCGCAGCAGGGTATAGCCGAGGCTTTCAACCAGAGGCTCAACCAACTCAAGAAATGGCCGCGCAGGGCCCGGGGCGCGCAAATGCGCAGTTTCTTGCGACATAATATCTCCATCACCAAAGCAACAAAAAAAGCGGGGCCGTTTCCAGCATCCCACTTTCCAAAAGCAGTCTTCATTTGCCGCCACTATAGCTATTTTTGCGTCCGACGCAAGCGTTAAAGCGTGCCGCGTTTTGCCCGCGCGCGACGGGTGAAACAAAGATATCCGGGACGGCGACCTGCCCGCAGCGCTTTGGCCTCATAGCGCGTGCTCGGCCAGTCATCGGGCGGTTTCGTCCAGCTATCTGGTGTATCAAGCGCACCGACCTGCCATTCAAACCCGCCATGGGCGCGCATCTGAACCAATGTCCAATCAAGATAATCGCCAATATCGCTTGCCACCAAAAACGTCGCATCGGGACTTAACACCCGAAACAACTGGTCGAGATTGTCTTGATTGATGAAGCGGCGTTTATGATGACGCTTTTTAGGCCACGGGTCGGGATACAATAAATAGCCTTGCGCCAAACTCGCATCGGGCAATGCCGCCAGCATATCGCGCGCATCGTCATCGCGCACCGCAATATTATCAATCTGGTTTTGTGCAATATCGGCAAGCAGCTTGGCGACACCGTTGATAAATGGCTCGCACCCGATAAACCCCGTATCGGGACTGGCCTTTGCCCGTGCCGCCAAATGCTCGCCGCCGCCAAAGCCGATTTCCAGCGCGTATTTCTCATATTCTCGCGCAAACCAATCGCGCGGCTTATTGTCGGCGGCAAGGTCAGGCCGCAGACGCGGCAACACCTCATCCACCAGCTTGGCTTGACGCGGGCGCAGCTTATGGCTCTTCACCCGCCCATAAATACGATGTGGCGGGTTGCCCGTCATGTTCGGGCAAGCGCGCTCTTAATAGCATCCGTCAAATCCGTGCGCTCCCAAGAAAAGCTGCCATCTGCGCTGGGCGTGCGGCCAAAATGACCATAGGCGGCGGTTTGCGCATAAATCGGCTGGTTCAGCCCTAAATGTTCACGAATCCCGCGCGGGCTTAAATCCATCACCTCGGCCAGTGCTTTTTCAAGCGCTGCCGCATCGGCTTCGCCCGTGTCATGCGTATCGACATAAATAGATAGCGGGTGGGCAACACCAATCGCGTAAGATAATTGAATGGTACAGCGCGATGCCAACTCAGCCGCGACAATATTTTTGGCCAAATAACGCGCGGCATAAGCAGCCGAACGGTCAACCTTGGTCGGGTCTTTGCCCGAAAACGCTCCCCCGCCATGCGGTGCAGCACCGCCATATGTATCGACAATAATTTTGCGACCCGTAAGGCCTGCATCCCCATCAGGCCCGCCAATAACAAACGTGCCTGTCGGGTTTACATGAAAATCTTCGTCTGGACACATCCACCCTGACGGCAGCGCGGCCTCAACAAACGGGCGCACCAATGTGCGCACATCATCTTGGCTCAAGCCCTCTTCGTGCTGGGTCGAGACCACAATAGAGGTCGCGCGCACGGGCTTGCCATTTTCATACGCCAAAGTAACTTGGCTTTTGCTATCGGGTGCTAATCCCTTCACCGCCCCCGATTTACGCGCTGCTGCCATGTCGCTCAGAATCTGGTGCGCATAAGCAATCGGGGCGGGCATCAAAGTGTCGGTCTCGCGGCACGCATAGCCAAACATAATGCCTTGGTCACCTGCGCCTTCATCCTTATCGTTCCCATCGGCATCGACACCTTGCGCGATATGCGCAGACTGGCCATGCACATGCACTTGCACCTCGGCATTTTCCCAATGAAACCCGTCTTGCGCATAGCCGATATCTTTTACCGCCGCGCGCGCGATAGCTTCCATCTCGTCGTTAGAAACCAGTCCCTTGGGGCGCACTTCACCGGCCAGCACAATCAAATTGGTTGTGGTCAGCGTCTCAACAGCGACACGTGCCTGCGGGTCAAGGCGCAAAAACGCATCCAATATGCTGTCGGAAATGCGGTCGCACACTTTGTCAGGGTGACCTTCGGAAACAGACTCGGATGTAAACTCATACGAAGCGCGCATGGGGTAGACCTTTATTTTTAAACTACCGCATCTGTTTCGCAAGCGGTGCGCGAATGGTCAAGTCAGTTTTTTTCGTTACCGCTGACACGCGCGATATTAGACACCATGGCAAGCAATTGACGGCGCATCTTAACATCTTCTATCTGCAAAAAGGCCTGATTGAGCTCAACGCCAGAGCTGCTGGAAACAAACTCCAGATAGGGGTTCGCCACGGTTTCTTCGGCCATGCCATTCGGCTCGGCGGGCTCAGCATAATTGTCCAGACCTTCGAAAAAGAACTGCACTGGCACTTCGAGCGCGTCGGATAATTCGAGCAAGCGGCTCGCCGATATACGGTTGATGCCTTTTTCATATTTCTGCACTTGCTGGAAAGTCACCGCTAGCTTGCCGCTCAATTCCTCTTGGCTCATATTCATGAGAAGGCGACGCAGTCGTACCCGTGCGCCAATGAAAGCGTCCACCGCCTGATGCTTTTTGCGTGGCATGTTCAGTCCTTATTTTTCTTATTCAGTCTTTTCTTATCCTTTTTGGCTCATTGTATTTTAAGCCACCTAAACTATGCGTTAGGCAGGGGGGGTCGTGCAACTCAAATCTTTGTGCCTTTAGTACGAGCTGTCATCCAACCGACACTCACCACCCAAAACAGCCAGAAAAAGCTATCGCCATATTGGTGGTATAGCGTCGGTGCTCGTGCTGCGGGTAATTTTACCGAAAGCACGCCCGCCTCGCCCAAGGCAAGCGCATCAATCTGGCGGCCTTTGGCATCAAACGCCGCCGAGATACCTGTATTCGCAGCCCGCAAAAGTGGCAGGCCTTGCTCAATCGCGCGCAATCGCACCTGCGCCAAATGCTGATACGGCCCGTGCCATTGCCCGAACCACCCATCATTGGTCACATTAACCAGCACTTCGGGGCGCGGATGCCCCCCCGATAGAGACGGAAAAATCGCCTCATAACAAATCAGCGGCGCGATAAGCGGCAAGCCCGCCGCCTGCAAACGCGCCTGAGCCGCCCCCGACGCATAACCGCCGCGCAAGCGCGTCAATTGCTGCAACCCCATCGCTTCGAGCCATGACTGAAACGGCAAATACTCGCCAAACGGCACTAAATGATGCTTGTCAGCCCGCGCCACTAAATCGCCATCACCCGACCACAGCATCGTGCTATTATAAAAAATCGGCGCTTCTGGCGTGCCTTCACGCCGCACCGCGCCGGTTAAAATATAGGGCGGTGGGTTTTGCGTTACTGTCAGAGCCGCGCGCAATCGGTCGCGAAACCCCGTGCCTTCGTCAATCAGCGCAGGGATAGCCGTTTCTGGCCAAATGATAAGGTCGGTATCGGGCGCATATTGCAACGCCAATTGGGTCAATTTAAAGGTTTTTTCAATATGCGCATCGCGCTTTTCAGCCAGCCATTTATCGCGCTGCGCAAGGTTTGGCTGCACAATGCTTATCTGTATGTCAGTGGCAGCTACGGGTGTTGCAATATGCAGATGCCCCCACGACCCCACCATAATGACAAGCGGCAAAACCAATGCCAACCATCGCAACCGCACAGATTCAGCCAGCAGAAACGCCACGCTGACAAGTGCCAAAGTGCTAAGCCCATGCACCCCAATAAGGCTCACAGGCTGTGCCAAATAGAGCCAACTGCCCCATCCCATAGCTGGTAAGTTCCACGGCAAACCCGTCAGAACCGTGCTGCGCAAATAAGCCGCCATCGCCAAAAACAGCACCAGTAAAAAAGTGCCAGAAAAACGGCTGATTTTTGCGCCAGAAAAAACCACCCCCCAAAGCCCAAACGCACAGGCACTAAAAAGTGCCAATCCCGCTGGCAGCAATGTCACCGCAAAAGGCAGCACCCATAAAAAAGTCTCTGCCTCGACCAGAAACGCCTCACCAAGCCAAGACAAGCCAGTGAAAAACTGCCCAAAGCCAAATAGCCACCCAAGGATGAACAGTCGCTTGGGTGCATGGCGATACTGCCATGCCAGCCAAAAGGCCAGTGCGTAAGACAGATAAAATACGGGCAAAAATTTGAACGGCGCATAAGCCAATGGCAAGATACAGCCCGCCAAAAACACCGCCAGACGCGGATGCGCTGCCACCCGTGCGGCAAGGCGGGTCATTATTCAGCCATCGCTTTGATGATGCGAATATCCAGCGATTTAATCCGTCGCGGGTCACCATCGCGGATGATAAACTCAATCGTGCGACCATCATCAAGATGATGCGCAATCATTTCGCCACGTTCTGGCACGCGTCCCGCCATCACAAAAACCAACCCGCCAACCGTATCACTATCGTCAAACTCTTCATTTTCAGAAAAGCTGACACCCAAAGCATCCTCCAACGCGCTCAACGGAAGCCGCGCTTGCGCCCGCCACGGCCCTTCAGGGGCTTGTGCATGGGTTAAAGGCTTTAATAATTCTTCTTCTTCGTCATGCTCGTCTTCAATCTCGCCGATGATTTCTTCAATCAAATCCTCAATGGTCACCAGACCATCCGTGCCGCCATATTCATCTATCACCAGTGCCATATGGCTGCGCGTCGCTTGCATTTTGACCAGCAACTCCAGAGCTGGCATAGAAGGCGGCACAAACAAAACGGGGCGAATAAGTGCTGCCAGATCCGCTTTATTAATTGAATCAGTTGCTTGGATAGCCGACAAAACATCCTTCACATGCACCATGCCCATAGGCTGGTCGAGCGTATCGCGGAAAATCGGCATGCGCGAATGGCCACACGCAGAAAATTGCGCGAGCAAATCGCCCACCTCGATATCAGCCTCGATGGCCTCGATATCCGCGCGCGGCACCATCACATCATCGATGCGCACATCGCGAAACCCCAGTAAGTTTTTGAGCATATGGCGTTCTTCGTCAGAAAAATCGGCGGCATCGCTCACATCCTCTTCCAACACATCTTCGATGCTTTCGCGCAAAGAGGCTTCCGCCCCGCCAAATAGCCGCCGCCAGAAACTCGTGCTTGAAGTCGAACTCATCGGCCAACCTCCTGATAAGGTGCGTCATATCCCGCCGCCACCAATAGCTGCGTCTCCAAGCTTTCCATCGCCTTGGTATCAGCCGCGCCCTGATGGTCATGGCCAAGCAAATGCAATAATCCGTGGACGAACAAATGCACGCTATGCGCCTCAAAGTCTTTATTGGCCGCCGTAGCTTCTGCCGAAAGACGGTCATACGACATGATAATATCGCCCAATAGCGCAAACCTAAGGGCGGCAATATCTGTGGGGTGGGGGGGGTCAGCAAAATCAAGTGCTGGAAAACTCAGCACATTGGTCGCATCGGGCTTATCACGATATTTCTGGTTGAGCCGTTTAAGTTCTGCATCATCGGCCAATACCAGACTTACTTCAGCCATCGGCATACCAAGTTGCGCCCAGACAACCGCGCTTTGCGTTTCGAAAATCGCCACCAAGGGCTGCCAGCGCACATCCCGCACATCAATATCAAGCGTTAAGCGCGGACTGTCAGGCTCCGGGTCATCTTCACTCAGCTTTAGCGGTGATGGTGTGTTAGGTGTCATGATAGGTCTCTTTAGCTTGCGCCCTCATCTTTTGGTTTGGCTTTAACGCGACGCTTTTGTTGTGGGGCAAATGTGCCATCGCGTCGATTATACGCTTTGACGATGCGTGTGACCATATCATGGCGCACGACATCTTCTTCTGAAAAATGCACAATATCGCAGCCTTTGATTTTCGGCAGAATCTCGAGCGCGTCTTTAAGCCCTGATTTAGCCCCAAAGGGTAAATCAATCTGGCTTGGGTCGCCCGTGACGACCATGCGCGAGTTCTCGCCCATGCGGGTTAAGAACATTTTCATCTGCATCGGCGTTGCGTTTTGGCTTTCGTCAAGAATAACAAAACTATTGGACAGGGTACGCCCGCGCATAAACGCTAAGGGTGCTATCTCAATCTCACCGCTTTCCAATGAGCGCGCCACTTGTGGCCCCGGCAGCATATCGTAAAGCGCATCATAAAGCGGGCGCAAATAAGGGTCGACTTTATCGCGCATGTCGCCCGGCAAGAAACCTAGATTCTCACCCGCCTCTACCGCAGGGCGCGATAAAATAATGCGGTCGACTTTGCCTTCCACCAACATGGTCGCCGCCGCTGCCACCGCCAAATAGGTTTTGCCCGTGCCAGCTGGCCCTGAGCCAATAACCAATTCGCTGTTTAACAGGGCTTCGATATATTTAGCTTGGGTGGGCGAGCGCGGCAGGACTTCGCGGCGCTGGGTACGCAAAACCGCTTGCCCCGTCAGGGGTTGGTTCTGGCCTTTGGCTTTGCCGCGACCTTGCCCGACGATGCCATTGCCAATTGGGCTGTCGGCTGCATCGGATAAAAGCCCAAGGCTGAGGCGCAAAGCGCCATCGACATCGCCGCGCGTGACTTCTGCGCCGCGTTCTAAATGCGTATATAATGTCCCTAGCACGTGTGCTGCACGGCTGCAATTATCCGCCGCCCCCGACACAAACACCTGATTGCCCCGATTGGCCACGGACACATCTAGCGTTTGCTCAATGCGCGCAAGATGCTTGCCGTGTTCGCCATAAAGCGCGGGCAGAAGGCGGTTGTTATCGAACTCAAGAACCAACGGGTCGTCACGCGCTGTCTCAATAGCTGTTGACTTATTATCAGAACGGCTCAAGCGCACGCTCCTTTATCCAGCCTGTCTGTCACATTTCGTAAATGCACCATATGCTCCAAGTATCAGAAATCTTTGCGCATTTGGCAAGCCTTAAAGGGACGATGCCAACTGGCCGCTCAGACTAAAGCCATGCGCGGCGGTAATTTCAACGGGTAGAATACGCCCCCGCAAGGCGGCCAACATGGCTTGCTCATCTGCGCCATCGGGCAAATTGACATGCACAGGCTGCAAATAAGGGCTGCGACCAGAAATCTGGCGCGGGCGCTTTTGCGAGGCGCGGTCTAAAAGAACCGGCAAAACGCGCCCCAATTGCGCTTGATTAAACGCATATTGCTGCGCACTCAAAAGCCCTTTTAGGCTTTGCAAGCGGGCAGCTTTTACCGCCTCATCGACTTGCGCGTCATCATCTGCGGCAGGTGTGCCGGGGCGCGGTGAGTATTTAAACGAAAAGGCTTGCGCGTAATTCACCTCCTCAACCAACGCCATAGTGGCGGCAAAATCCTCATCCGTCTCGCCCGGAAAACCAACAATAAAATCAGACGAAAGCGCCAAATCTGGTCGTGCCGCCCGAAACTTCTTGCACAATGCCACATAGTCAGCCGCCGTGTGCTTGCGATTCATCGCTTTTAAAATCTTGTCCGACCCCGCCTGCACCGGCAAATGCAAATACGGCATTAATTTATCGTTTTGACCATGCGCGGCAATCAGCGCGTTATCCATATCGCGCGGATGACTGGTGGTAAACCGCAGCCGTGCCAACCCCTCAATCTGCGCAAGCGCGTCCAATAGCCCCGCCAAACGCAATTTGGTGTTGCGATCTTGCCACGCATTTACATTTTGCCCGAGCAGCGTTATCTCGCTGACCCCTTGGTCAACCAATATGCGCGCTTCTGCGACAATATCATCCGTGTCACGCGAGACTTCTTCGCCACGCGTATAGGGCACCACACAAAAGGTGCAAAACTTGTCGCAGCCTTCTTGAATGGTGACATAGGCACTCGGGCTGCGCGTCACGGGGGTGCGGGGGTTTTGCGTGAAAGCAGCAAATTTTTCCGCCGCTGGAAACGCCGTGCGCACCAATCGAGGCTTTGCGCCACGGGCGCGCAAATCGGCCACTTCGCTCAACATATCAGGTAATTGCTGCAAAGTTTGCGGCCCAAAAACCATATCCACCATGGGCGCACGGGCAATCATCTCAGCCCCTTCGGCTTGTGCGACACACCCCGCCACGCCGATAACCATATCTTTATTGCGCTGCTTGAGCGGGCGCAACCGTCCCAGCTCAGAATAGACTTTTTCAGCCGCCTTCTCGCGAATATGGCAGGTGTTCAAAATAACCATATCGGCTTCTTCGGGCGTCTCGACAGAGCGATATCCCGCATGGGCTAACGCCTCAGCCATGCGCTCGCTGTCGTAAACATTCATCTGGCAGCCATATGTTTTGATAAAGCAGGCTTTATCATTGGACGCATTTATCTTTGTGACATCATTCATGCTTTCGCCTTAAAGCTTTTCCAGCAAAACAGCAAGGGGGGCTATTTCTTATCGTCTTTGGTGAGCGGCACGCCATATAATTCGAGGCGATGGTCAACTAACCGATAGCCAAGCTTTTGGGCGACTTCGGCCTGCAAGCGTTCAATCTCTTCATTGGTGAACTCGATAACTTTGCCGCTTTGGATATCAATCAAATGGTCGTGATGGTCGTCCGCCGCAGGCTCGTAACGCGCCCGCCCATCGCCAAAATCATGGCGGGTCAAAATACCCGCCTCCTCAAATAGTCGCACCGTGCGATAAACAGTGGCGATAGAAATCCCCGCATCGCGCTCTGACGCACGCCGATAGACTTCTTCGACATCGGGGTGGTCGGCCGCCTCCGACAAGACATGCGCAATAACACGGCGTTGGTCGGTCATCCGCATGCCCGCCGCAACGGCCAAGGCTTCGATATTGGCTGGCGCGTTATTATTCATCACTCTTCACCCATTTATATAGTGGATAGCACACTCATTGAGAAAAATCACGCCGCATTAAGAGCGCATCTTCGCGCCCCCCCGCCGCCGTTTTGTAATATGCTTTGCGCCGTCCCGTTTCGCGAAACTGGCACGCACGATAAAGCGCGCACGCCGAAATATTGTTTTCATTGACTTCCAAAAACAAACATTGCGCTTTGAGCTTTGTTTGAGCGGCATCAATCAATCCTTGCGCGAGCCCTTTGCGCCGCGCCTTTGGATGCACACAAAGCGTCAGAATCTCGGCTTCACACGGCGTGCCGCCTAGCACTTGCAGCAAAATAAACCCCTCTTGCGTGCCGAAAGCATGGATGTTGGGCCTGTCTAACGCGCGCGCAAAATACATTTCATCCCATGGTGCATCAAAAGCAGCCGCGTGCAACGCCGCAAGCTGCGCGCTATCCGTAATAGGCTCTGGCAAAAAAACCATATCTTCTCCTATCGCTTGCGGGCTGGAAACTTTTCGCGATTGGGCAGGCTTGCATCGGGCGGGCGCAAATAAAGCGGCTCTGGCACGGTTAAATTATCCCATTCGGAATCGCCCGCCGCCATCGCCGCCAACACATGACTTTGCGGATAATCTGGCGCGGGGGTTTTAAAAAACCGCGACGGCGCATCGGCGAGTAATAAATCCGCGCCACTGCCCATCAGCCCAACCTCGCCATTTTCGATAAGCGCCAAAACCGCCGCCGCATCAAGTGCTTGCGCCGCCCCCAAAGGAGTCGCCATGGCATCAAAAGCTTGCGCATAAAAAGTCGCACGGCGGGCATCAACCGCAACAATGAGCGGTATTGCCTCCGTGCGCGCTTGCGCCATTACATGCAGCGTTCCATAGGCCTTTAGCGGAATATCCAACGCCAAAGCCAACCCCCGCATCGCCGCCAGCCCGACGCGCACACCAGTAAATGTGCCGGGCCCATGGGTGACAGCCAAACGGTCGATTTGATTAGGTGTGATATCGGCTTGCACACACAGCGTTTGAATCATCGGCATCAAGGCTTCCGCATGGCCTTTGCGCATCGGGGTCAGCGCATGCGCCAACACATCATCGCGGTAAAGGGCGGCGGAACATGCCCCTTGCGTGGTATCGCAAGCAAGGATAAACGGCGCACTCGACATATTTGTCAGAGTATCTGGCACGCGTCGTCAAACGCCAAACGCGGCAGACGCTCAAGCACCGCCTCGGGTTTGCCACGGCCAATATTGCACAGCATATTTGTCGAAAACCGCCCATCGGGGAAAAACGCCTGATTCACCCCTGCCGCATCAAAGCCCGATAGTGGCCCGACATCCAATCCCATGGCGCGTGCCGCCAACATCAGATACGCCGCCTGCAAAGAGCCATTGCGCATCGCGGTTTCCGCCGCCAGACTTTCTGAGCCAGCAAACCATTCGCGCGCCGATGGGTCGTGCGGAAATAATTCAGGAATACGGTCATAAAACTTTGTGTCATTGGCAATAATCACGCAAGCCGAGGCGGCTTGGATTTTCGCACCATTGCCTTCCATCGCAAACGGAATAAGCCGTGCCTTGGCCTCGTCTGAGATGACAAACACCAAGCGCGCCGGACAGCAATTGGCACTGGTTGGCCCCATTTTCATCAAATCATAAAGCGCGTTTAATTGCGCGTGGCTCACCGCCATCGGCTCAAAATCATTATGCGAGCGCGCCTCGGTAAATAAAATATCGAGACTCGTCTGGTCGAGTGTCTTCATCGCGCTCAAAGCCCTATATCACAGCGCGCACTTCGGTGACCGAAGGCACATAATGCTTCAAAAGATTTTCAACACCCTGCTTCAGCGTCGCGGTGGCCGACGGGCAGCCCGCACACGCCCCGCGCATATGCAACGAAACCACGCCCTCATCAAAGCCGTGAAAAACAATATCGCCGCCATCTTGTGCCACAGCAGGGCGCACGCGTGTGTCGAGAATCTGCTTAATGGCTGCGATAATCTCGCTATTTTCGCCATCTTCGTCCGCATGGGCTTCCATCTCGTCATGCAGCATAAGCGGTTTATCAGCGACAAAATGCTCCATAATCGCTTGCAAAATAGCTGGCTTCACGTGCTGCCACTCGCCCGCCGATTTCGACACAGCGATAAAATCGGCACCAAAAAATACCGCGCTCACATTATCAATCGCAAATAGTGCCGTCGCCAAGGGTGAGGCTTCGGCCGCATCGGCATTGGGAAAATCAGCGGGTGGTTTTGCGCCCATGACTTCGCGACCGGGAAGAAATTTCAACGTCGCGGGATTAGGCGTGTCTTCGGTTTGAATAAACATAGCAACGCGCCTCCTTTCTTCTAAAACCTATATACGCAGTTTGGCACAAAATTACGAGGCTTTGTTGCCTCATTTGGGTAGCGTTACGTGAGCGCGTCAATCTCATTATCGGATAAGTCACCCGGCACGATTGTCACCGGAATATGAAACCCCGATTTACCCGAAGCAATCGCCGACACCAGAGGCCCGGGGCCTGCCGTGCCGACGGCTGCGGCCAACACCAAAGTTGAAACCGTCTGGTCTTCTTGCAACAGGCTGCCGATTTCTTCTGCCAAAGCGCCGTGGCGAATATGCATTTCTGGTTTTTCGCCACCGAGCATTTCGACCAGCTGCGAACATTCTTTCAAGACGGCCTCGGCTTCGGCTTGGGCTTCTTCTTTCATCAGCGAGCCAACCCCCAGCCAATGTTTCTGGCTTTCAGGCTCGACAACCAAGAGTAAAGCAACCTTGCCGCCCGTCCCGTGAGCGCGTCGGGCTGCAAAGCGCAACGCCGCATGACCTTCTGGTGTGCCATCGACAACCACCAGAAACTTTCGTTGTAAGTGTTGATTAATATCCATGGCCTAGATGCTGCCACGCTTGCCGATAAAGTGACAAGCAAAATAACACAATATAGCTAACAAGCTTAGCTGCCGAGAAAGCCAACCAGCTTGCGCACATCGGCCATAATCGGCGCAGCGATAGCCGTTGCGCGTTCCGCACCGTCTTGCAGCACGGCATCGATATAGCTTGGGTCATCGACAAGACGCGTCATCTCATCGCCTATCGGAGCGATTTTTTCAATCGCCAGCTCGGCCAATTGTTCTTTTAAATCTGAAAATGGCGCACCCGCAAAACGCGCGATGGCCTGCGCCTGGGACACCTCGGCAAGGGCGGCATACATGCCCAATAAATTGGCAGCCTCTGGACGACCCTCAAGACCTGCTTCACTGTCTGGCAAGGCATCTGGGTCGGTTTTGGCTTTGCGAATCTTCTTTGCAATCGCATCTGCACCATCCAGCATTGTGATGCGCGACAAATCGGACGGGTCGGATTTAGACATTTTCTTTGCGCCATCCCGCAAGCTCATCACCCGCGTCGCAGCACCTTGAATCAGTGGCTCAGGAAGCGGGAAAAAACCCTCTGCCTTAAAATCATTATTAAACTTTTGGGCAATGTCGCGTGCCAATTCAAGATGTTGCTTTTGATCCTCGCCGACTGGCACATGGGTCGCCTTATAGAGCAAAATATCCGCCGCCATTAAATTGGGATAAACATAGAGGCCGACCGAGGTCTTTTCGCGGTCTTTGCCCGCTTTTTCCTTGAACTGGGTCATCCGATTCAACCAGCCCATGCGCGACACGCAATTCAGCACCCACGCCAATTCAGCATGCTGCGGCACTTGGGCTTGATTGAACACAATGTGATTTTTCGGCTCAACACCTGCGGCAAGAAACGCGGCCGCCACTTCGCGTGTATTGGCGGCCAATTCTGTCGGGTCTTGAAACACCGTGATGGCGTGCAAATCAACCACGCAATACAGACACTCATGCGTGGCTTGCAGGCCAACAAAATTGCGTATCGCCCCGAGATAATTCCCCAGATGCAAATTGCCCGTTGGTTGAACGCCAGAAAGAACGCGTGGCCTCATAATGCTCTCCTCTTTGGTCTTTCTTATCGCTTATCCCTCGCGCCCACGCAAGCGTTGCAAATCGGTGCGCGTGATGGCACCAAACAGCGCAGCAAGCCCCGCAAACACCCCTGCGCCCACACAAATCATCGCCGCCACCCAGACGAGCTGCGCACCAAAATCGCTTGGCGGGGCATAAAATGTGGAGCTAACCCATAAGGCGCATCCCATCCCAATCGCGGCCAGAACTTGACCCCCAAGGCGGCGCGCGACTGTCCCATCAAGGCGCCACACATCACGATGCGCAAGCCGCATCAGCATCAACGCCAAAGTCACATAGCCCGCCACGCTGGTCGCCAGTGCAATCGCCAGCGCACCATATTGCGGGAAAAAAGTCAGCGACAACGCAATATTCACCGCCACCCCAATCGCCCCATCCACCAACGGGGCGCGCGTGTCTTGGCGCGCAAAAAACGATGGCTGCAGCGCTTTGATAAAAACAAAGGCGGGCAAGCCAAAACAAAAAGCCTGCAACACACGCGCCGTTTGATATGTGTCGGCGGCGGTAAAAGCGCCGCGCTCAAACAGCAAAGAGACTATCGGTGACGCAAGCACATAAAGCCCCATTGCGGCGGGCAATGTGACCAACCCCGCCATCAAGAAAGCTGTGCTTTGCACATGATGCGCTTGTTGTTTTTCGCCGGCGGCCAAACGACGTGCTAATTCGGGCAATAGCACCACCGACAAAGCGATGCCGATAACCCCCATGGGCAGCTGATATAATCGGTCGGCATAATAGAGCCACGCCGCCGCCCCTGCCTGTCCTGTCGCGATGGACGTGCCAACGAGTAAATTAATTTGCCCAATGCCTGCCGCCAATATGCCCGGCACGGCGAGCGCCCAAACATTCTTGACCTCAGGCGTAAGACGGGGGCGGTTGAGGCGCACCCGCAATCCAGCACGCCAGGCGGCCGCAAACACAAACGCAAATTGCGCCACGCCTGCTAATGCCACGCCCGTCATAATATAATCGAGCGGTGCGCCAGCCTTCAACACCGCAAGCGCCATCGCGCCAATCAATATAATATTGAGCAAAATAGGCGCAAAAGCTGCGGCAAAAAATCGTCCTGTCGCGTTCAGCATGGCGGCAAAAAGCGCAACAAGCGACATGAAAATCAGATACGGAAACCCAATCCGCGCATAATACACCGCCATCTCAAACTTCGCCGCATCGCCGCTAAAGCCTTGCGCCAAAGCCAACACCAAAGCTGGCATGAAAATCTGCGCCAGCAAAGTGAACACACATAGCGCGGCAAATAATACCGAGAAAATCCGCGTTGCAAAGGCAAGCGCTGCGGCTTTGCCGTCGGCCTCTAAGCTTCTGGTAAAAAGCGGCACAAAAGCTGCGTTAAACGCCCCTTCGGCAAAAAGACGGCGAAACAGATTAGGAAGCCGAAACGCAATAACGAAAATCTCAGCCAAAGGCCCCGCCCCCAGTAAAGCCGCAAGCATAATATCGCGCACAAAACCCAAAACACGACTTGCCATCGTGGCAACACCCACCAGAGCGGCATTGGAAAGAAAGCGGCTATTTTGGCTCATCTTATACCGCCTTTTTTTAAGGGCTTTTTCGCGCGTATCGGTGCGACTGGATTATCCATCACCGCCAATAGCGCATCTTCGACGTGCTGCTTGCGCTGCGTATTGGTGATTTTGCCGCTACCCACATTGGTGACATAAAACACATCGACCGCGCGTTCGCCAAATGTCGCAGCCCGCGCCGCTTGCACAGAAACATCAAGGCCGAACAAAGCCCGCACCAACGCATAAAGCAGCCCCGGACGGTCAAGGCCTGAGACCTCAATAACGCTCGCGCTGTCCGATAAATGATTATTGATATGCACTTGTGGGGTCAAATCAAACGCTTCGATTTGTTTGCCCGCCTTTGTTTTAACCAATCGGTCTGGCGCATGCGCATCAGACATCTCATTTGATAGTGCGTTGATAATCGCCGCTTTAACGCGCCGCTTTTGGGGCTCATCAAGCGGGCCAGAAAAATCAGGCCGCGCCACATGCAGCGCATCAATCGCCAGACCCTCATTGGTCGTCGTGATATGCGCATCCAGAATGGTCAAGCCCGCCACCGCACACGCCCCCGAAAGACGCGCAAACAGGCCAGCATCATCTTGGCAAATAATCACAATCTCAGAACAATCGCGCAGCGCATCGGCGGTAATATCAAGCGCCATCGGGTCATCGCCCATCGCCTCTATCATCCGCGCATGATGCCACTGCGCCTCGACCGAAAAAGTCAGCCAATAGGCGTCCGACTGGTTTTTCAGATATTTGTTCATTTTAGCTTTTGACCAATTAAGAGCCCCATCAAGAGGATGACCTTCGACGAAAGCCTGTTGTGCGGCTTTCACCCGTTCGGCATGCGCCACCAAAGCGCCAACCGAGCTAAACGCCGCCTCGGTTTCGCGAAACAGCTCGCGCAATAATTGCGCTTTCCAGCCGGTGAAAACCCCCGGCCCCACCGCCTTAATATCCACCTCCGTCAGCACAAAAAGATGCTCAAGCCGTTCCATGCTCTGCACCGTGTCGGCGAAATCGGCAATGGTGCGCGGGTCAGATAAATCGCGACGCTGGGCGGTATCGCTCATCACCAAATGCTCGCGCACCAACCATTCGGTGAGCGCGGTTTCGGCTTTGCTAAACCCTAAACGTGGGCCTAGCTTTCGGGCGATGCGCGCGCCTGCCACGCTATGGTCTTCGGGGCGGCCTTTGGCGATATCGTGCAATAGGGTCGCCAAATAAATGACCCGCCGATTGATACGCCCGCGCTCAAATAAGTGATGCGCCATCTCGTGCTCATCCGCAAGCGCGCCGCTTTCGACCTCGCACAGCAAGCCAATCGCGCGCAATAAATGCTCATCCGCCGTATAATGGTGGTACATATTAAACTGCATGAGCGCGACAATGCGGCCAAAATCTGGAATGAAACGGCCTAAAATACCCGCCTCATTCATTCGCCGCAAACTGCGCTCTGGGTTATTTTTCGATGTCAGAATCTCAAGAAACAGCGCATTGGCTTCGGGGTTTGCGCGCAAGGCGGCATCGACAAGATGCGTGGATTGCGTGATGGCACGCAGCGTGTCGGGGTGAATATTCAAACCATGCACATCGGCCAAATGAAACACACGAATAAGATTAATCGGGTCGCGGGCAAAGCAATCCGCCCGCGCCATTTTCAAACGCGACGTGCCAATGGTGAAGCCACCCACTTGCTTTTGGCGACGAAACAATGCCGGCAGGCGACGCAAAGCCCGCGGTTTGTTTTGGCTCTCCTCGAGCGAAGCGCAAAAAATCGCGGTCAAATCGCCGACATTTTTGGCCACCAGAAAATAACGTCGCATGAACTTTTCTACGGGCTTCATAGCTGCGGCATCTTTGGTATCGCTCTTTGGGTAGAAAAACTCCGCCAATGGCTTTTGCACCTCAAAGCTCAAACGCTCCTCGGCACGGCCAGAGAAAAAATGCAAATGACACCGCACCTGCCACAAAAACGCATCGCATTTTCGAAACAGTTTCAATTCATCCCCCGTCAGCACATCTAAATCGACCAGCGCATCTAGCGCATCGACCTGATAGCTATAGCGCGCAATCCAAAACAGCGTGTTTAGGTCGCGCAAACCCCCTTTGCTTTCTTTTAAGTTTGGCTCGACCAAATAGCGCGAGCGCCCCGCACGCGCATGGCGCAGCTCGCGCTCGTCCAATTTGGCGGTTACAAATTTGCGCGCCGTGCCGCGCATAATCTTTTGGCTAAAGGCCGTGCGGAAATCTTCGTAAAGTGCCTCTGACCCGCGCAAAAACCGACTTTCCAGCATCGCCGTGCGCACCGTCATATCGGCCTCAGCCTGCACAACACAATCGTTCACACTGCGCGTGGCATGACCCACTTTCAGTCCCATATCCCAAAGGATATACAGCACATATTCGACAAAACTTTCGCTGGCGGCGGTGCGCTTATAGGGCAATAAAAACAGCAAATCGATATCCGAATAAGGCGCAAGCCGCCCGCGCCCATAACCGCCGACAGCAACCATCGTCACTTTTTCCGCATCGGTCGGGTTGGCCAGATAAATGACATGCGTTTCGACAAACTCGGCCAGCGCGCTCAGCAAATCATCCTGCACGCCAGAGAGAAACTCAGCACAACGTGCGCCTTTAAACTTCTTCGCCTCTAGCTGCGCGCGCGCTTCCTCATGCCCCGCAGCGTGGGCATCGGACATAATCTGTAAAACCGCCGCGCGGGTTTTTGTTGTATCGCCCGCATGGGTATCTGCCGCCTGACACAGTGCCGCCAACAGAGCCGTGCGCCGTGCGCTGCCTTTCGCAGGCTTTGTTATGGGGAGGGTATTGCGCATGCGTTAAGCCACCTTTGATTGGGTCGTTAAAATAATCTGTGCCTTTATAGCATAAATTAAGGCGAAAACGTGGGGGTCATGGGGGAGCGGATTATTTGGGGCGGGCTTTTTGCGCCAATAATTTCAACCGATAAACCCAGTCCAGAGCCTCGCGCGGCGACAAGCGGTCGGGGTCGAGCTCTGCTAAAGCCTCATCGAGCGCATCGGGCGCACGCGGCGGCACATTATTTTCGACAAATAGCGGCAGACCATCAAGCACATCACCGCCTTCGCGGGCGGCATTATTTTCTTCTAATTGCGCCAACACCTGACGCGCCCGCGCCGTTACGCTTTCGGGAATGCCCGCCAATTCAGCCACATGGATACCATAAGAACGGTCGGCAGCGCCTTTGCCAACCTCGTGCAAAAACACGAGTTGGCCTTCATGCTCATGCACTTTCATCGACGCATTGGCCACCCCCGCAAGGCGTTCATGCAGCGCGGTAAGCTCGTGATAATGCGTGGCAAATAATGTGCGACACCCAACGCGGTCGTGCAAATACTCAACCGCCGCCCACGCAATCGACAGACCATCAAACGTCGCCGTGCCACGGCCAATCTCATCAAGAATAACCAATGCGCGTGGGCCTGCTTGCGCCAAAATAGCCGCCGTCTCGACCATCTCCACCATGAATGTCGAACGCCCGCGTGCCAAATCATCCGCCGCCCCAACGCGCGAAAAAACCCTATCTATCACACCAATCTCAGCCGTCTCGGCGGGGACGAAACTGCCCATTTGCGCCAAAATGGCAATCAAAGCGTTTTGCCGCAAATAGGTTGATTTGCCCGCCATGTTCGGGCCTGTTAAAAGCGTCACCCGCGCCATATCTTCGGTCATGTCGTTAGCTTGGGCATCCAGCAGGCAGTCATTGGCGACAAAACGCGCTGCCCCCGTCTGGCGCAACGCCGCCTCGACCACAGGATGGCGCCCGCCTTTAATCACAAAGCGCGTATCGTCGAACAGACGGGGCGCGTGCCATTGCTGCGTCACGGCCAATTCGGCCAAAGCGGCGGTCACATCAAGCTCGGCCAATGCGTCAGCTCGCGCGTCAATCGCCACTTGTGCTTCGGCGCACGCCGCACAAAGCGTGTCAAAAATCTCCAACTCCAAAGCCAAAGCCGTCTCGGCGGCTTGCGAAATCTCGCCCGCCAAATCCGCCAGTCGCTGGGTCGAAAACCGTACCGAACTGGCCAATGTCTGGCGGTGAATATAAGTCTCGTTAAAGGGTGCGGCCATCAGCTTATCGCCATGCGCCGCTGGCACATCGATATGATATCCTAGCACCCCATTATGTTTAATCTTCAGCGCTTTGATGCCCGTCGCCTCGGCATAATCATGCTGCAAACCAGCAATGACGCGGCGGCTTTCATCGCGCAAGCGGCGCGCCTCATCTAGGCCTGCATGATAGCCTGTGCGGACAAATCCGCCATCGCGCGCCAGCAACGGCAGGGGGTCGTCCAAAGCCGCCGCCAGCATCTCGCGCAACTGCCCCACCGAATCTTCGCCTTGTGCTAATTGCGCAGCCACCCCCTCAAGCGTCGCATTGTCCAAAGGGGATTTTAGCAACAGCGCGCGCATGTGATGCGCCCCGTCTAGCCCCTTCGCAATGGCCAGAACATCGCGCGGGCCGCCACGCCCCATGCCAAGGCGGGCACGGGCACGCGCAATATCTGGCACTTGCTTCAACGTCGCGCGAATATCGCTGCGAAAATCATGCCCCTCGACCAATTCCGCGACCGCCGCCAGTCGCGCCTCAATGTCTTCGCGCGTGGTCAATGGCGCGCCAAGCCGTGCCGCCAACAGGCGCGCGCCCGGGGCGGTGACGGTCTCATCAAGTGTGGCCAACAGGCTGCCCTTGCTTTCGCCCGTCATGGTGCGGGTCAATTCCAGATTAGCGCGGGTCGCCGCATCAATGCCCATCAGCCCGCTATCGCTCTCAAGACGCGGCGGCTTCAAAGCAACTTCAAGACCAAATTGCGTTGCATCAAGATAGCGCACCAGAACCGCACACGCCATTTTCATCGCCCGTGCCTGCCCTGCGGGCATGTCGTCAAACAACTCGGCGATAACATCCCCAAAGCGGTCGCCCAAAACTTCCGCAGCGATGGTCGAGCTTACATCCTCCATCGGTGAGCGCACCATATGCGCGCCTGCCACCATATCGGCATCATCACCAAGTGCGGCATCTAAATGCGCCGACCAGACCAATTCACGCGGCGCAATACGGGTCAGCAAAGCTGAGAGTTCAGACCGCCGCGTCGGGGCAACCCCAAACTCGCCCGTCGACATATCCAACCAAGCAAGCGCCCACTGTGCAGCCTCATCATCATCTCCCTTACCGATACATGCAGGGGCGGCGAGAAAATTATTCTGCCGTGCCTCCAAAAGCGCGTCCTCAGCAAGCGTGCCGGCCGTGACAAGGCGGACGACTTCGCGCCGCACAACCGCTTTCGCACCGCGCTTCTTGGCTTGCGCTGGGTCTTCGGTTTGCTCGCAAATAGCCACGCGGTGGCCTGCGCGAATAAGCCGCTGCAAATAAGCTTCGCTGGCATGATACGGCACGCCGCACATCGGTATCGCCGCGCCCAAATGCTTGCCGCGATGGGTCAGCGTAATATCAAGCACGCTAGCCGCAGCAATGGCATCATCAAAAAACAGCTCGTAGAAATCGCCCATGCGGTAGAATAAAAGCGCATCTGGATGCTGCGCTTTTATCTCAAGGAATTGCGCCATCATGGGCGTCGGCTGGTCAGATGAGGCGGCTTGCATAATACCAGTCTAGCAAAAGCCGCGCCCCGTGGGGCATAAAATCTGTTGAGTTTCTTGTGGGTTTCTAGCCCGATTTATTACCCACTTGTCATCCCCCCGCTAACGCCCTAAAACGGCTCATTATGAGCGATACAGATAAAAGTTTCACCGACGAGGAAGCCTTACGCTTTCACACACGCGGCAAGCCCGGCAAATTGGAGATTACCCCGACCAAGCCGATGGCGACGCAACGCGATTTATCCTTGGCGTATTCGCCGGGTGTGGCCGTGCCTGTGCTGGCGATTGCCGACAACCCCGATGCGTCTTACGACTACACATCGCGCGGCAATATGGTCGCCGTTATATCAAATGGAACAGCCATTTTAGGGCTGGGCAATCTGGGGGCATTGGCCTCAAAGCCCGTCATGGAGGGCAAGGCGGTTTTGTTCAAACGCTTTGCCGATGTCGACAGTATCGACCTCGAATTGGATACCGAAGACCCCGCCGCTTTTGTTGATGCGGTAAAGCATTTAAGCCCGAGCTTTGGCGGCATTAATCTTGAGGATATTAAAGCGCCTGATTGCTTTATCATCGAGCAGCAATTGCGCGAGCTGATGGATATTCCAGTTTTTCACGATGACCAACACGGCACAGCGATTATTTGCGCCGCAGGATTGCTCAACGCGCTGCACCTTACGGGACGCGATATCAAGGATATCAAAATCTGCGTCAATGGCGCTGGCTCAGCCGGTATCGCGTGTCTCGAGCTCATCAAAGCGATGGGCGTGGCGCATGAAAATGCCCTTTTATGCGACACGAAGGGCGTGATTTACCAAGGCCGCAAAAAAGGCATGAACCAGTGGAAATCCGCCCATGCGGTTGACACCAAAGCGCGCACTTTAGAAGAAGCCATGAAGGGCGCAGATGTGTTTCTCGGGCTGTCGGTCAAGGGCGCGGTAACCGCTGATATGGTCGCGTCCATGGCGGCCAACCCGATTATTTTCGCCATGGCCAATCCCGACCCTGAGATTACGCCTGAAGAGGTCGCAGCGGTGCGCGACGATGCGATTATCGCCACGGGTCGCTCGGATTATCCCAATCAGGTGAACAATGTTTTGGGCTTTCCTTATATTTTTCGCGGGGCGCTGGATGTGCGCGCCAAGACGATTAATGACGAGATGAAAATCGCCTGTGCCGAAGCATTGGCGATGCTCGCACGCGAGGATGTGCCCGATGAAGTCGCAGCCGCCTATCAAGGCGAGCGTCCGCGCTTTGGGCCCAATTATATTATCCCCGTGCCGTTTGACCCGCGCCTGATTAGTGAGATTCCGCTTGCCGTGGCGCGTGCTGCGATGGATAGCGGTGTTGCGCGCGCACCGATTGTCGATATGGTCACCTATCGCGAACGGCTAAAAGCGCGCCTCGACCCGACGGCAAGCTCTTTGCAAATCATCATGAACAAGTCGAAGCAAAACGGCAAACGGATGATTTTTGCCGAAGGCGAGCAAGAACAAGTCATCCGCGCCGCCATTGCCTATAAAGATTTGGGACTGGGTGAGCCGATACTCATCGGCACGCAGGAAATCGTGCGCGCCAATATGGCCAAGCTTGGGCTTGAGGGGCGCGGTGATGTTGAGATTCGCGACACGCGCAATTCTGACAAAATCGACGCCTATACGACGTTTCTTTATTCCAAGCTGCAACGCCACGGCAAATTGCATAATGACTGCCTGCGCATGGTCGCCAATGACCGCAATATTTTTGGTGCCTGCGCGTTGGCACAAGGCGATGCCGATGCGATGGTCACGGGCGTGACGCGCTCTTATTCGTCGATTCTAGAAGAAGTCCGCCAAGTGATCGATGCCAAAAAGAGCCAACGCGTCATGGGTATTTCTATGTTGATTGCCCATGGCGGGCGCACGGTTTTGGTCTCCGACACTAATGTTATCGACATGCCAAGCGCCGAAGAATTGGCCGATATTGCTGTCCAAACGGCGGCCACGGCACGCGCGCTCGGCCACGAGCCACGCGTTGCCATGCTGGCCTATTCGACCTTTGGTCATCCCGAAGGCGACCGTTCGGTCTATGTGCGCGAAGCGGTGCGCCTGCTGGATGCTCGCCAAGTTGATTTCGAATATGAAGGCGAAATGGCCGCCGATGTGGCACTCAACCGCAAAGTCATGCAGCGTTTTCCTTTTTGCCGCCTCACGGAGCCTGCCAATGTGTTGGTCATGCCGGCCATTCACTCCGCGTCCATCTCGACCAAAATGCTCGAGGAGTTGGGCAATGCAACCATGATTGGGCCTATTCTGGTTGGGCTTGAGCATCCGGTGCAAATTGCGCGGATTGGCGCGACCGCCACAGAAGTGCTGAATATGGCAGCGATTGCCGCTTATGGGTTGGAAGAAATCTAGCCCTTAAGGTGAGCGCACACCGCGCCATAATAAGGCCGTGGCGATATCGCTGGCATCGGGTTGCGCGCGGCTTTGCAAATCGGCCAATGACCGCGCCACGCGCAAGACCCGATTATAGCCGCGTGCGGTCATCCGCCCATCATCGATAATCGCATCGAGCAGTTTTTGTCCCGCCGCATCTGGACTGGCCATCGCCCGCAAGCGGTCGCCGTCAAGACGCGCGTTCAAGCACTCTTGCCGCGCCAACTGATAGGCTTGTGCCTCAGCAACACGCGCAGCGATTGCGCTACTCGGCTCACCCTTTTCATCGGCTATCATGCTCGACAACGCAACTGGCGGCACATCAATACGAATATCAAAACGGTCAAAAAGTGGGCCCGAAATCTTGGCCAAATATTCCTGCCGACACAACGGCAAGCGATGACACGCCAAATCAGCATCATCGGCATGACCACAGCGACATGGATTCATCGCCGCGATTAATTGAAAACGCGCATGATAGGCAATATGCGCTTCGGCACGGGCGACTTCAACCCGACCCGTTTCAATCGGTTGGCGCAGCGCATCTAATGTTTGGCGCGAAAACTCGGGCAGCTCATCGAGGAATAAAACGCCGCAATGTGCCAACGATATCTCGCCGGGTTTTGCGTGGCGGCCACCGCCAATGAGTGCTGCCATGGAAGCCGAATGATGCGGCGCACGAAACGGCCTTTGGGCTGCGAGCCGAACACCGCCGCGCGGTGACGATAGGCTTTCGATAACGGATATTTCTAACCTGTCAGACGGTTGCAGCTCTGGCAATAATCCCGGCAAGCGTGCCGCCAACATTGATTTACCTGCCCCAGGTGGCCCGCTCATCAATAAATTATGCCCGCCAGCCGCCGCGACTTCTAAGGCCAAACGAGCTTGCGGCTGTCCGCGCACATCAGCCATATCTGGATAGGGTTGGCTCAACGCATCGCGCTCGACACGCGGCGGCATGAGTTGCTTCGTGCCGCGCAAATGGTTGATGATATCGAGCAGATTATTTGCCGCCACAATGCCCGGCCTATCGGGGGCGGCCAGCCCCGACCATGCCGCTTCAGACCCACATTCGGCAGGACAAATCAACCCGAAGCCTACCTCTAACGCCGCCATCGCCGCAGGCAGCGCGCCCGGCACACCAATACACGCACCATCCAAGCCCAACTCACCCATCACATAAAAGTCGGCCACATCTTCTTGCGGCAACACTTGCATCGCCACGAGCAATCCGAGCGCAATCGGGACATCATAATGGCTTCCCTCCTTGGGTAAATCGGCAGGCGATAGATTTATCGTGATGCGGTCATAGGGCAGTGCCAAGCCAACGGCGCTCAGGGCGGCGCGTACGCGCTCGCGGCTTTCTGCGACCGATTTATCGGGCAGACCCACCACCGTGAACGCATTTTGGCCGGGTGCGAGATGCACTTGCACGTCGATTGGCAAAGCATCGACACCCTTAAAGGCTATTGTTTTTACGTGAGCAACCATGATTTTTCTTATTGTTCTGAAGCAACACCTTAGGGAATAAAGTCCAACCCCACAAGCACCGCCTTGATTTGCGCACATGCAAAAGATAAAACAGCCTGACCCAAGCAGGCGTAAGCAAAAGAGGTTTGTTATGTTCAGGTGTAAACGTGTAAGTGTTCAACTCGGTGATGTGTTTGCCGAAAAATTAACGGGCAATGAAGACATTCTGCGCCCGATAGGCCTCGCGCCTTTATCGATGGACGGCTCGGTCGATAGAACGTTTCAAAGTTTCTGGTTGGTAACCGAATTATGCCGCTTTAACAATTTGCCGCATGCGCGTCTGGTCAATCAAGAAAGCGACCAGCAACGGATGATTTCAACCGATGCGTTGGCGCAGCAAAATATCTACCGCAAACAATAAATTATGTGCGGCGGGCTTCAATCGCATCGATAATCATCGCCGCGATATCGGGGCCGCCAAACGCCTTAATCTCACGCACACATGTGGGCGAAGTGACATTAATCTCGGTCAGATAATCGCCGATAATATCAAGGCCGGCAAAAATAATGCCAAGCTGTTTCAACCTTGGGCCAATTTGCGCCGCGATTTCCAAATCACGGTCGGTCAACCCCGCCGCCTCTGGCGTGCCGCCAACATGCACATTGGCACGTGCGTCACCCTCGGCAGGCACGCGGTTCAGTGCGCCCACGGCTTCGCCTTCGACCAAAATAACCCGCTTATCGCCTTGGCGCACATGCGGCAAATATTGCTGAGCAATCACTGGCTCGCGGCCTTCTAAAAACATATCTATCAGCGCGCCGAAATTCTCATCCGTTTCGCGCAGCCGAAACACCCCAGCCCCGCCATTGCCAAAAATCGGCTTGACGATGATGTCGCCAAACTCAGCGCGAAAGGCTTCGAGTGCCGCACGGTCACGGGTCATCAAAGTCGGCGGCAACAAGCCGTCAAACTCGACGGGGAATATTTTTTCAGGCGCGTTGCGCACCGAGGCAGGGTCATTCACCACCAGCGTATGCGGATGCACCCGTTCAAGAAAATGCGTGGTCGAAATATAATGCATGTCGAAAGGCGGGTCTTGGCGCATCAAAATCACGTCCATCTCGCGCAAATCCACAACTCGTGCGTCACCCAGTTCAAAATGCGCACCCACCACATCAGCAAGTTTTAAGGGGTGCAGAGTGGTGCTCACCACCCCATCGCGCAAGCGCAAGCCATCGGGCTCATAATAATACAATTCATGCCCGCGCGCTTGCGCCTCTAGCGCCAACGCAAAACTTGTGTCCCCAACAATGTCGATATCGCCAATCGGGTCCATTTGAACAGCAATCTTCAACGCCATACGCGTTCTCCTTAAAACATCCCCTCAAGCTTTAGCGTGTGCGCCACGCATCTTCAATATGTTTAGGCCATTTGCGCGGCGCACAGGCCACCACATCAAACCGCCACCTGCACCCGTGCAAAACTTTATGCGAAGCGACAAAATCAGTCGCGGCGCGCTCGATGCGCTGCCATTGGCGCACGCTTACGGCTTGCTTTGCTTGCTCCATATCGGGGCGGTATTTCACCTCGACCAGAACCAATAGCGTGCCGCGCCGCGCAATAATATCAATCTCGCCCATGCGGTTGCGATAATTGCGCGCAAGGATGCGATAGGCTTTGAGCCGCAGCAGCCACGCCGCCCAAAACTCAGCCCGCCGCCCTGCTTTGGTAGCGCGTTGTTTATTCTGGCTCATTATCTTGCGCTTTATCTGGCAACAAGAGCGCGCGTGTGTACACATCTTTGCGCTTCAGCCCCGTCATCTCGGCCACCGACTGCACCGCATCGCGGCGGCTCAGGCTGGTCAAAGCATCCTGCAACATCGCATCGATATCGCTGTCCTGCGGCACGGCTTGCGCGCCGGGGGCGACCAACACGACCAGTTCGCCGCGCGGTGGGGTGTCGGCAAACCGCGCCTTTAAGTCAGCGGCCGTGCCAAAAACCAATTCTTCGAATTTCTTGGTCAATTCACGCGCGACGCATATCTCGCGCGCGCCCAATTCGGTTTCAATATCATCAATCAGCGCCACCACGCGCTTGGCGCTTTCAAACAAAACCAATGTCGCGGTATGGGATTTGAAGTCAGCGAGCGCGCGCCGCCGTGCGCCCTGCTTGGGCGGCAAAAATCCCGCAAAGGTAAATCTATCGGTTGGCAGGCCTGCGACCGACAGGGCAGCAATCGGGGCGGAAGCCCCCGGCACGCTAAACACGTCATGCCCTGCGGCACGCACCGCGCGCACCAATGGGATGCCGGGGTCAGAAATAAGCGGCGTGCCTGCATCCGAAATGAGTGCCACAGCCGCCCCCTTGGCGAGGCGGGCGAGAATCTTAGGCCGCATCGCAGTCGCATTATGTTCGTGATAGGCCATGCGCTGAGTGGTGATTTTATAGCGTGCCGTCAGCTTGCCCGACACGCGTGTGTCTTCGCACAAAATCACATCGGCCGCGCTCAGCACATCCAATGCCCGCAGCGTAATATCGCGCACATTGCCCAAAGGCGTTGCGACAATATAAAGCCCGCAGGCCAGCGCAATTGGCTCAGTCTCGTTCATATGACTAGAAACCGCAGGCGCAAACGAAAAGCAAGATAAAATGCCCCCCGCATTGCTGCCACATTTGCTGCTTAAATGAAGCCGATGCTTTACTTGCGCCAATGAGGGCGATAGGTTCGGCCAAGCGCGACAAAATTATGCCTATAAAATTATGCAAGGTGTGCGATGAAACTCAACTCTTTAAAGCCCAGCTCGTTAAAACATGTTTGGTCACAAATCCGCCGCCTGTGTTTGGTTGGCTGTGCTTTAGGGGTGACTGCGTGTGGGGCGCCAAGCGACCCATCGGCGGGCGGGTCTTTTTTTGATGCGCGACGTGCTTCTGGCGAAAAAATCGACTTCGACACAAAGGCTTATCCCACCGCCCCGCCGCGCCAGAAAGATGCTGTCGTCGTCGGGCTTTTATTGCCCATGGGCGACCGCCGCGACAATATTCGTACCCTCTCGACGCATCTTTATAATGCCGCGCAATTGGCTCTATTTGATGCTGGTCAAACTGGCGCATCGAGTTTTGTTTTGCGGCTACACGATACAAAAGGCACGCCGCAAGGGGCGATTGAGGCTGCAAAAGCTGCCATCGCGGCGGACGCAGATATTCTCATTGGCCCGCTTTTTGCCAGTTCCGCCAAAGCCATCGCGCCCTATCTGGCAGGGCGTGATATTCCCGCTTTGGCCTTTTCCAATGATAGTAGTGCCGCGACAAACGACGTTTGGGTGTTGGGGTTTTTGCCAGAGCAGAACACCCGCCGTATCGTCTCGCAAGCCATCGCCCAAGGGCTCACGCGGTTTGGTGCGCTTGTTCCTGAAGGTCGGTTTGGCACGCGGATTAGCGAAAGCTTTCGCGCTGAAGTCGCCCGCTTTGGCGGCACGATTGTCCAAATCGAAACCTACCCGCCCGATGCCAAGGCCATGTTCGACCCCGTGCGTCGGCTTGCGCAATTCGACCGCCGCACGGCAGCCCACGCCGCCCAAATGGCGCAGCTCATACAAGAAGCCCGCGCCCTAACACCGCTCGAGTTGCGCGGCGATAATTTTGACACCATCGAGCCTGATGCCTTGTTCCGTGCGCTGGTCGATATCGCGCCTGAACTCACCTCAGCCTATGAGACGCTGAAGCTCACCGAAACGCTGGGCGAGATACCCTATGATGCCGTGTTCATGCCAGAGGGCGGCTTGGCGTTGAGAAATCTGGCGCCGCTTTTGCCGTATTTCGATGTCGACCCTCGCCGCGTCAAATTCATCGGCAGTGCCTTATGGGATGACCCAAGCCTCGCGCAAGAGCCGCCTTTGCACGGCGGGTGGTATGCCGCGCCCAATCCGAAAAATTGGGATGGTTTTTCCACGCGCTATGAACGCGTCTATCGCATGACCCCGCCGCGTCTGTCGTCCATGGCCTATGACGCGGTAAGCTTGGCCGCACGCCTTACACGTGTCAGTACGCAAGCGCCTTTCCATAAAAGAATGCTCACCGATGCGAACGGCTTTACAGGTCTTGATGGCATTTTGCGACTGCACGCGGGCGGGCTTAATGAACGCGGGCTGGCCGTACAAGAAATCACCGCCAAGACGCCCAATTTAGTCAGCCGTGCGCCCGCGAGTTTTGTCGACCATGACCGCCATATGCGCTCGGCGATTGCACTGGCCGAAAGCCTGAAGCGCGAAAACCCAGACCTCGTTTTAACCAATGGGCTAACGAATGAGGAGGGCGCTACACCCCAAACAAGCGCGCGATAAGATGGTCGAGCAAAAGCCGCCCGCGCGGACTGGCTTGCAATCTTGTTGTATCATCCCTCAACAAACCATCGGCGCGCGCTGCCGCAATGCATGCGGGCGCAAGCGCAACACCACGCGCCGCCAGAGCCGAAAGCCCAATACCCTCGACCAATCGCAACCCCAAAAGCACCGCCTCATGCGCATTGGCTTCGTCATCAAGCAGAGTCTCGTGCGCCCATCCATGGCCTTGGGCGTTTACCTGCGCCAACCAGTCGGCGGGTTGGCGGTGGGCGAGCGTCGAAACCCGCGCCCCCTCATGGCTTAAACGTCCATGTGCGCCGGGGCCAATGCCAAGATAATCGCCGCCCTGCCAACTCGCCACATTATGGCGACAGGCATGGCCAGGTGCGGCGTGATTAGACACTTCATAAGCAGGCAGGCCTGCCGCTTCGCACAGTGCTTGCGTGGCCTCATACATATCGGCGGCTGCATCATCATCGGGCACGGTCAATTTTCCCGCCTGCTGCAGCCGCGCAAAAGGCGTGTCTGGTTCAATGGTTAATTGATAGAGCGACATGTGCTGGCTACCAAGTTCTAGTGCCGCCGATAATTCTTGCGTCCACGCCTCTAGCTGCTGATGCGGGCGCGCATAAATAAGGTCAAACGAGCTGCGGGGGAAAATCTTTTGCGCCGCCTCAAACGCCATACGCGCGTGCTGCGCCGTGTGCGTGCGCCCCAAAAAGCGCAGTGCCGTATCATCAAACGCTTGCACCCCAAGCGAAAGGCGCGTGATACCCGCCGCATGCACATCCGCCAAATGCGTCTTAGGCGCGCTCATCGGATTGGCCTCTAATGTGACTTCAGCGTCGGCTGCCAACCCCCAGAGGCTATCGATTTCGCCCAAAATACCCGCCACCAATGAGGCAGGCATGAGCGAGGGTGTGCCGCCGCCAAAAAACACCGTCTCGACCGACCCCTCGGGGCGGCGGGTTTTGCCATAGGCCAACTCGGCACGATAGGCGGGCAACCAATCTACAGATTGATTGTCGCGGATGAGGTGTACATTAAAATCGCAATAGGGACAGATGGCTGCACAAAATGGCCAATGCACATAAATGCCAAGCGGGGGCGATTTATGCGGAGGAGACATGGCTAAAACAAGTCTCGACCAATTGGCGAAAAGCATCGGCGCGATGCGATATGGCGTGCTTCGCCGCAGGTGCCATTTCCCCGAATGTTTCAGCACCGCCCTGCGGCAGAAAAATCGGGTCATAGCCAAACCCGTTCTGTCCTCGCATCGGCCACACGAGTGTGCCTTCGACCACGCCTTCGAAACTTTCCACATGCCCGTCAGGCCACGCCAGCGACAAGGCGCAAACAAACCGTGCGGTGTGTGGGGTATCCTTTTTCTGCGAGAGCGCCATGGCAATCTTTTGCATAGCAAACTCGAAATCGCGCCCGTGCGGCGTTTCCGCCCATCGTGCAGAGTAAATCCCCGGCGCGCCATCGAGCGCATCGACCACCAGACCGCTATCATCCGACAGAGCTGGCAGCGCGCCCGTGGTGGCAGCGGCCAACGCCTTTAGCTCGGCATTGGCCAAAAACGTGTCGCCGGTTTCTTCTGGCGCGGGCAGTCCCAATTCAGCCGCCCCGATAGGCGAGACATTAAAGCGCGCCAGTAACTCAGCAATCTCACTCAATTTGCCTTTATTATGGCTCGCAACGATGAGCTTTTCATCGGCAAAGGCGCGGCGCATTAGAGACCGACCGCTTGTTTTTGCAGCACCACCAATTCGGCAATGCCGCTTTTTGCCAGTGCCAAAATCTGCATAAACTCATCTTCGCCAAACGCTGCTCCCTCGGCCGTGGCTTGAATCTCAACCATAGCACCCGCCCCCGTCATGACAAAATTGCCATCTGTGTCAGCGACACTGTCTTCGTCATAATCGAGGTCGGCCACGGGCAGTCCGTTATAAATACCGCAAGACAAGGCCGCGACATGGTCGCGCAATATATCGCCCATCACAGCACCGGAGACCAACCCGTCGGCTTTCATTTTTTCAACACACAGATACAGCGCCACCCACGCACCCGTAATGGACGCCGTGCGTGTGCCGCCATCGGCTTGCAGCACATCGCAATCGAGGCTGATTTGATTTTCGCCGAGTGCCTCAAGATTGACCACAGCACGCAATGAGCGACCGATAAGGCGCTGGATTTCTTGCGTGCGCCCCGATGGCTTGCCCGCATTCGCTTCGCGGCGCATCCGCTCACCCGTCGAGCGCGGCAGCATGCCATATTCTGCGGTGACCCATCCTTTGCCTTTGCCGCGCATCCATGGCGGCACGCGGGTTTCCAATGAGGCGGTGCACAGAACATGCGTGTCGCCAAACTTGACCAAGCACGAGCCCTCCGCATGTTTGGAAACATTGGTTTCAAAGCTCACCGCGCGCAGCTGCTCGGCGGGGCGTCCAGAGGGGCGTGAAGATGTCATGGTCGTTCCTTTCATATACTCTCATCTACTCTCTTAGCTTTGTGTAGCGTGGCACGCGTGCTGAAACAAGCCGCCCCCATCACGAAATTATGCCGCCCCCTTGACCTTAGCGTGCAAGATGCCTAATTAAGCTTCACTTGAGTAGCGGAACAAGAGGCGACACATGACCGAAGAAGAAGACCCCCATAATACCGAAGCAGAAGCCGAAATAGAAAACGAGGCTCTTCCAGAAGGTGTGCTAGAAGATGCGCCAGAGGATGTGCCGCCGCTCGAAGACATAAACGTGCCGCCGCCGCCTCCAAGCCCTGAGCAACAACTGGCCGATATGAACGACCAATTACTGCGCACTTTAGCCGAGCTTGAAAACACCCGTCGCCGTGCCGAGCGCGACCGTGGCGAAGCGTTGAAATATGGCGCGCTTAGTTTTGCGCGCGACATGGTCGGTGTTGCCGATAATTTGCAGCGTGCGCTCAAAGCTGTGGACGAGATGGATGATGAGTTGAAACAAGCCATGCCCGATGCGGCACAAGCCCTCTGGGACGGGGTGGCTGCCACCGAGCGCGATTTGCTCGCTGCCCTCAACCGCCATAAAGTCAGCGTCTTGCAGCCGATGGGCGAGAAGTTCGACCCCAATTTGCACGAAGCGCTGTTTGAAGCCCCCGACACAGGCCAGCCCGCGGGCACGATTATCGAGGTCGTTGAGACGGGCTACATTATGGAAGAGCGTTTATTGCGCCCTGCCAAAGTCGGCATTGCAAAGGATTAACACTACATATAGGCACCAAACTCCGCATCCACCGCAATATATGGCGACGCCCCCCCGTTTGAGGTTTTTTGAAAAAACACCCAAAAAAACCAAAGCGGGGACTTGTAGCCCCCCTGCGCACTTCTTATATAAATTTCACAATTTGCATCCCGCCTTCCACGCGGGTGTTTCAACGATATGACAAGACCCGCACTGGGCGGGCATATAGACGAGGCTTATTATGGGTAAAGTTATTGGCATTGATCTGGGAACCACCAATTCATGCGTCGCCGTGATGGATGGCAGCACGCCGCGCGTGATTGAAAATGCGGAAGGGGCGCGCACCACGCCCTCGACGGTTGCCTTCACCGATGAAAGCGAGCGCCTCACCGGCCAGCCTGCAAAACGTCAGGCCGTGACCAATCCTATCAATACGCTGTTTGCTATCAAGCGGCTGATTGGCCGACGCTTTGACGACCCCGCGACCCAAAAAGACAAAGATATGGTGCCATATAATATTGTCGCCTCTGATGGCGGCGATGCATGGGTTGAAGCGGCGGGTGAGAACTACTCGCCAGCGCAAGTCTCGGCTTTCATCTTACAAAAAATGAAAGAAACCGCCGAAGACTATCTCGGCGAGACCGTTACCCAAGCGGTCATCACCGTGCCGGCCTATTTTAATGACGCCCAACGTCAAGCGACCAAAGATGCGGGCAAAATTGCGGGGCTAGAAGTGTTGCGCATCATCAACGAGCCGACGGCCGCGTCGCTAGCTTATGGGTTAGATAAAAATGACGGTAAAACCATTGCGGTTTATGACCTTGGCGGCGGCACATTTGATGTGTCTATTTTGGAAATCGGCGACGGTGTTTTCGAAGTGAAATCGACCAATGGGGATACTTTCCTTGGCGGTGAAGATTTCGATATGGCACTGGTCGAGCATCTCGCCGATGTGTTCCACAAAGAAAACGGCATTGAGTTGCGCGATGATAAGTTGGCGCTACAACGCCTGAAAGAAGCGGCCGAAAAGGCTAAAATCGAGCTTTCGTCTGCGGCACAAACCGAAGTCAATTTGCCGTTCATTACGGCGGATGCGACGGGGCCTAAACATTTGAACTTAAAGCTCACCCGTGCCGCTTTTGAAGCCTTGGTTGATAATTTAGTGCAGCGCACGCGCACCCCATGCGAGGCGGCTCTGAAAGATGCAGGGATTAAGCTGTCCGATATTGATGAAGTCGTGTTGGTCGGTGGGCAAACCCGCATGCCGCGCATCCGTGAGTTTGCCAAAGACGTGTTCGGCAAAGAGCCAAATATGAGCGTCAACCCAGACGAAGTCGTCGCCATGGGCGCGGCCATCCAAGCCGGTGTCCTGCAGGGCGATGTGAAAGATGTTCTCTTGCTGGATGTGACGCCTTTGTCGCTCGGCATCGAAACATTGGGCGGCGTGTTCACCCGTCTTATCGACCGCAACACCACCATCCCGACGAAAAAGAGTCAGGTGTTTTCAACCGCCGATGATAATCAGGCCGCGGTCACCATCGCCGTCTATCAAGGCGAGCGCGAAATGGCGAGCGACAATAAACATCTCGGCCAGTTCAATCTAGAAGGCATCCCGCCTGCACCGCGCGGTGTCCCGCAAATCGAAGTGACTTTCGATATCGATGCCAATGGATTGGTCAATGTATCGGCCGCCGACAAAGCGACTGGCAAGGAACAAAATATTCGTATCGAAGCCTCGGGCGGTCTGTCGGATGACGATATCGACCAAATGGTCAAAGACGCAGAAGCCAATGCCACAGCCGATAAAGAACGCCGCGAGAGTGTCGAGGCACGCAATAATGCCGAAGGCCTTATTCATGCGACCGAGAAATCCATTAGCGAGAATCAAGAAATCGTCGAGGCGGCCGACCAAGAAGCGGCCGAAGCAGCGATTGGCGAGTTGAAAGCCGCCCTCGAAGGCGACGATAATGACGCTATTCGCGAAAAGGCTGAGGTGCTAAGCCAAGCGGCGATGAAAATCGGCGAAGCGGTTTACGCCGCACAACAAGCCGAAAACGACGCAGCGGCTGAAGCCGCGGGCGAAGAAGGCGCTGATGGCAATGTCGTTGATGCTGATTTTGAGGATGTCACGGAAGAGGAATCCGACGAAGGCGATAATGACCAAAAAGCATCCTGAGGGTTATTAGAGGGTTATTATAGGGGTTCTAACGCCCAATAGAGGAGGCCGATTATGGCCAAGGCCGATTATTACGAGCTTTTGGGCGTTGGTCGCTCGGCCAGTGCGGCCGAGCTAAAATCGGCCTATCGCAAGCAAGCCAAGCAATATCACCCCGACCTCAATCCGGGTGATGCCGTTGCTGAGCAAAAGTTTAAAGATATATCTGAAGCCTATGACGTTTTAAAAGACGACCAAAACCGTGCCGCTTACGACCAGTTTGGCCATGCCGCATTTGAAAATGGCGGTGGCCGAGGCGGTGGCGGCGGCGGGGGCTTTGGTGGCTTTGGCGATATGGGCGATGTTTTCGAGGAATTCTTCGGAGGCGGACGTGGGCGAGGCCGTGGCAGAAGACAGCGTCAACAACGCCCACCACGGCGCGGCGATGATTTGCGCGCAGAAATCGAGATTACGCTTGAAGATGCATTCGATAGCACTGAGCGGCAATTAAAACTCAATCGCGCCGCAAGCTGCGAGACATGTTCAGGCTCTGGTGCCAAACCGGGCAGCCAGCCCACCACCTGTCCGGTTTGCCAAGGGCACGGTAAAGTGCGCGCCCAGCAAGGCTTCTTTATGGTCGAGCGCACCTGCCATCAATGCCAAGGCGCAGGCCAAATCATTGCCAACCCATGCACCGATTGCAGCGGTCGTGGACAAGTATCGCAAACCCGCACTCTTTCTGTCGATGTGCCAGCAGGTGTCGAAGACGGCACGCGCATTCGCCTTTCGGGCGAGGGCAATGCTGGCCCCAATGGTGCGCCCCATGGCGACCTCTATGTCTTTATCAGTGTGCAACCGCACATATTTTTGCAACGCGAAGGGGCTGATTTATTCTGCACAATGCCCGTGCCATTTGATTTAGCCGTGTGCGGTGGGACGCTCCACGTGCCGCTTCTCAATGGCAAAAAAGTCAAACTCACCCTGCCCGAAGGCGCCCAGACGGGACAGCAATTTCGCCTGCGCGGCAAAGGCATGCCGGTGTTGCGCGCCCGTGCGCATGGCGACCTTTATGTGCAAATTGATATCGAAACACCCCACGGCTTGACTCGCGACCAGAAAAAACATTTCACCGCTTTTGCCGATAGTCTGGACGAAACAAACTATCCCGAGACAGAGGCGTTTCGTCGCAAGTCCGAAAAAGGACAATAGAAACTTTCGCATCCCTCATGTAAGATGCCCGCATGAGATTGATTGTAAATGGTTGCGCAGGCCGCATGGGTCAAGCCCTCACCCGCCTTATAATGGCCGATGACAGCGTGCAATTGGTCGGCGGCCTTGAGGCCGCTGGCAGTGCCGCGTTGGGTCAAGATATCGGCACGCTGGCAGGTGTGGGCGTATGCGGCATTCATGCCCAAGACGATGCGCTCGCTTTACTACAAGATGCCGATGGGGTGATTGACTTCACAACGCCTGCCGCCACCGTCGAATTAGCCGCGCTGGCCGCACAAGCGCGCTGTGTGCATATTATTGGCACGACAGGGTTTAGCCCCGATGAAGACGCGCAAATACAAGCCGCCGCACGCCATGCCCGTATCGTCAAATCGGGCAATATGAGCCTCGGGCTTAATTTGCTCGCAAGCCTTGTCGAGCAAGCCGCAGGACTTTTGGACGATGCGTGGGATATCGAAATCCTCGACATGCACCACCGCGACAAAGTCGATGCGCCCTCTGGCACGGCCTTGCTGCTCGGTGAGGCGGCCGCGAAAGGGCGGCATCAGTCGCTGGATGATGTAAAAGAAAGCGGTCGCGATGGCGTGAATGAAGGGCGCACCAAAGGCGCTATCGGCATCGCGGCGTTGCGGGGCGGCTCGGTGGTCGGTGACCATGAGGTGATTTTTGCGTCGCAAAACGAGCAAATCCGCCTGAGCCACCGCGCCGAGCAACGCGATATTTTTGCGCGTGGTGCGCTAAAAGCTGCCCTTTGGGCGCACACGCAATCAGAAGGGCTGTATACGATGCAGCATGTTTTAGGAATACACACATCTGCATGAGGAGAGCCCCATGAGCCGCCTTGTTCTTGTGCGCCACGGCCAAAGTGAATGGAACGAAAAAAACCTGTTTACGGGCTGGCGCGACCCAGACCTCACCCCGCAGGGTGTCGATGAAGCCCGCGCCGCAGGGCGAGCATTGAAAGCGGCAGGTGCGACATTTGATTTAGCCTTTACCTCGACCCTACAACGGGCGCAAAAAACCCTCGCCTTGCTGCTCGAAGAACAAAACCAGAGCCTACCCACCACCCGCCATGAAGCGCTGAACGAGCGCGATTATGGCGAGTTGGCAGGCCTGAATAAAGATGACGCCCGCGAGAAATGGGGAGCAGAGCAAGTCCATATCTGGCGGCGGTCTTTTGATATTCCCCCGCCCGGCGGCGAAAGCTTGAAAGACACAGCTGCGCGTGTGCTGCCGTATTTCGAGGCACAGATATTGCCACAGCTCAAGGCGGGGCAGAATATTTTGATTGCCGCGCATGGCAATAGTTTGCGTGCCTTGGTGATGCAGCTCGACGGGTTGAGTGCCGACGAGATTATCGAGGTCAATATCGACACAGGCGTGCCGTATTGCTATGTGCTGGATGAGACGGGCGCGGTGCAATCAAAAGAAATCCTCGCATGAAGATTGCCGAGATCCCCACATTCTTTGCCCGTCTGTCGCAAGACGACCCCGCCCCGCGCACCGAGCTTAATTTCACCAATGATTTCACCCTTTTGGTCGCCGTGGTGTTGTCGGCACAAGCCACAGATAAGGGCGTCAATAAAGCCACGCAGAGCCTGTTCAAACGCGCCGACACGCCCGCCAAAATGGTTGCCCTTGGCGAAGGCGCCATTCGCGATGCGGTAAAAACCATCGGGCTATATCGCAATAAAGCAAAAAATGTTTTCGCCTTATCGACCCAATTGGTGCAAGCGCATAATTCCCAAGTGCCGCGCGATTTAGACACGCTGATGACGCTGCCCGGGGTCGGGCGCAAAACCGCCAATGTGGTGATGAACGAAGCCTTTGGGGTGGCGACTTTTGCCGTCGACACACATGTGTTTCGGGTGTCCAATCGCACAGGGCTTGCGGCGGGCAAAACCGAATTGGCGGTGGAAAAAAAGCTCGACCGCCGTGTGCCAGAGCCGTATCGGATGCACGCGCATCACTGGTTGATTTTGCACGGGCGCTATGTCTGCTTGGCGCGCAAACCAAAATGCTATAATTGCATTGTCAGCGATTTATGCCGCTATAAACCAAAAACGCGAAACCCCTAATGTGAGAGATGCTTTTATGACCGACCTTCCGCTGATTACTGGTTTTGGCGCCGCGCTGGTGGATTTATTCGCCGATGTCAGCGATGCCGAACTCGACGCGATTGGCAGTCCCAAAGCCTCCATGACCCTCATCGATGCCGCCCAATCGCGGGCTTTGCAGAAAACTGTCAGCATCCACACGCAGCTATCGGGCGGCTCTGCCGCCAATAGTATTGCGGGGCTAGCCGCCCTTGGTCTGCCGACGGGCTTTATCGGCAAAATAGCCGATGATGATTTAGGCGATGTGTTCCGCGCCGATTTTCACAAAAACAACGTCGCCTTTCCTATGCCCCCAATACAAGCCACCACATTGCCAACGGGGCATTGTGTGGTGTTGGTCACGCCTGATGGCGAACGCACGCTGCACACGGTGTTGGGCGCATCGGTCACCACATCACTTAGTGACCTTGATGACGCACTCTTGGCGCGCACGGGATTATTATTCGCCGAAGGCTATATCTGGGACAGCCCAAGTGCCAAGCAAGCCTTTATAGAAGCGGCAGCCCGCGTGCATGCCCAAGGCGGCAAAGTGGCTTTCTCGCTGGCCAATAGCTTTTGCGTCGAGCGTCACCATGGCGATTTTCTGGCACTGCTTGATGATACGGTCGATATCGTGCTGGCCAATGCCGAAGAAGCCGCCGCGCTGCTTGGCAGCGATAGGCCTGAAACCCTCGCCGCTTATTTTGCCCAACACAAGATGATAGCGGCGGTGACTTATGGCGCGGATGGGGCTTATGTGTTCACCCCCGAGACCCATATACATGTCGCCGCCCAAAGCGTGTCTGATATTGTTGATTTAACGGGGGCGGGCGACCAATTCGCGGCAGGCTTTCTGGCCGGCTGGCACAAGGGATTAGCCATAGAAGACGCTGCCCAAATCGGCATTATCGCTGCCAGCGAAGTTATCCGCCATTTTGGGCCCCGTCCGCAAAGCAATATAGGCGAGCTTATCGCAAAGCAGGGGCTGGTGCTTTGAGTTCACGTTAGATTTTACGCAGCAAGACGCGGTCAATGCGATGGTCGTCGCTTTTGTGCAGGATTAAATCCGCACGCCCCCGCGTGGGCAGAATATTGTCTTCGAGGTTTTTCAAATTAATCCGCGTCCAAATATCAATCGCGGTTTCTTTTGCCTGCGCATCGTCTAAATCGGCATAGCGTTCAAAATACGCACCTGGCGCACGAAACCCCGTTTCGCGCAGCGACATAAACCGTTCGACATACCACCGCCGAATAATCTCTGCCTCCGCGTCGATATAAATCGAGAAGTCGAAATAATCCGAGACGAACGGGATTTCATTTCCCTCTTTGGCCAATGTCGCAGGCTGCAAAACATTAAGCCCCTCGATGATTAAAACATCTGGTTGCACCACGGTGATTTCCTCATCGGGCAGAATATCATAGGCAATATGCGAGTAAACCGGCGCGCGCGCTTCTGCTTGGCCAGATTTCACATCGGACAAAAACGCCCGCATGCGCCGCAAATCAAAGCTTTCAGGAAAGCCTTTGCGCTGCATAAGCCCGCGCTCTTCCAAAATGGCATTGGGAAATAAAAACCCATCGGTCGTTACCAAATCAACCTTTGGGTGCGACGGCCACCGCGCCAGAAGCTCGCGCAACACACGCGAGGTGGTACTTTTCCCCACCGCGACAGACCCCGCCACGCCGATGATGAACGGCACTTTTGCCGCGCGTCCCAAAAACGCATTGGTTGCCCCATACAGGCCTTGGCTCGCCTCGACATAAAGGCTGAGCAAGCGCGACAGCGGCAGGTAAATCTCTTCGACCTCGGCCAAAGATATCGTCTCGCCCAACCCTCGCAGGTTTTCGAGTTCCGCTTCGGTCAGCGTTAATTGCGCATCTTCGCGCAACGCGCCCCATTCATCAGCACCAAAAGAGCGATAGGGGGAGGCTTCAGCAAAATTGGTTATCTCATTTATCATGGCAAGCCCTTGCAAAAACCCTTTAGCTGCGGGATGCCTTTTCGACCAGTCCTGAAACACCCTCGCGCTGTTTCAACTCGGCGATAATCTGCTCGAGCGTCAGCCCGCGCGCGGCAGCCAAAACCAGTAAATGGTAAACCACATCGGCTAGCTCACTTGTTAATGCCTCATCGCTGCCCGACAAAGCAGCGACCATGGCCTCGGCACTCTCTTCGCCAAGCTTGCGGGCTGCCCGTGGGAGGTCGGCCAGAAGCTGCGCCGAATAACTGCTTTCAGGCGACGCACCGCGCCGCGTCTCGATTTCGGCAAATAATGCGTCAAGATAGGCAAGCTCACTCATTTGAAATTCCTTTAAGTATCCTGTTCAGGCTCGATATAAGGCGTAGCGGCTTTTTATCGTGGAATCAATCACCATCAGAACCCGCTGCATATTTCGTCCGCACAGGCAGTCCCGCACCGGCCATCGCGGTTTTCGCCTCATCAATCGTAAATGTGCCAAAGTGAAAAATCGACGCGGCCAAAACCGCACTGGCATGGCCTTCGCGCACGCCATCAATCAGATGTTGCAGCGTCCCCACACCCCCCGATGCGATAACTGGCACCGATACAGCATCGGCAATCGCACGGGTCAGCGCCAAATCGAAACCAGACTTTGTCCCATCGCGATCCATCGAGGTCAGCAATATCTCGCCCGCCCCGCGTGCCGTCATTTCTTGGGCAAAGCCGACCGCCTCAAGCCCCGTGGCTTCGCGCCCGCCATGCGTAAAGATTTCCCAGCGGGGCGCGCCCTTCTCATCGATATCGACTTGCTTGGCATCAATCGCGACGACAATACATTGAGCGCCAAACTTTTGCGACGCGGCATTAATCACCTCTGGGTCACGCACGGCAGCCGTGTTGAACGACACTTTATCAGCACCGGCCAAAAGCAGCCTTCGAACATCCTCGACTTTTCGCACACCGCCGCCGACCGTCATCGGCATAAAACAATGCTCTGCCGTGCGGCGCACCACATCAATCAATGTGTCGCGCCCCTCATGGCTTGCAGAAATATCCAGAAAGCACAACTCATCCGCCCCCGCGCTATCATAGGCACGTGCGGCCTCAACAGGGTCGCCCGCATCAACGAGGTCGACAAAGTTCACGCCCTTGACGACGCGTCCATCATGCACATCGAGGCACGGAATAATGCGCGTTTTCAACATTAAGAAACGCCCTCCAACGCCAGAACTTCCGCCGCCTCTAAGCGACCATCATAGAGCGCGCGCCCCGAAATCGCCCCGATAATGCCGTCATCCGCATGCGCGGTTAAGCGATGTATATCGTCCAGACCCGCCAGCCCGCCCGAGGCAATAACCGGAATCGAGGTGGCTTTTGCGAGCGCCGCCGTGGCCTCGATATTCACGCCTTTTAACAATCCATCGCGGTCAATATCGGTGTAAATCAACGCGGCGACACCTGCATCTTCAAACCGCTTGGCTAAGTCGCGCGCTTCCATTTCGGTCGCCTCCGCCCAGCCCTCAACCGCGACAAATCCACCGCGTGCATCAATGCCGACCGCGATTTGATTTGGAAAAGCTGCACATGCATCGCGCACGAGCTGCGGGTCGCGCAACGCCGCCGTGCCTAAAATAACACGGCCAATGCCCGCCTCGAGCCAGCCCTCAATCGTTGCCATATCGCGAATGCCGCCGCCCAATTGGGTTTTTGCCGAAGTCGCCTTGACAATATCTGCCACCGCCGCGCGATTGACCGGCGCGCCCGCAAACGCGCCATCCAAATCGATAATGTGCAAATGCGAAAACCCCTGTTCGGCAAAAATGCGGGCTTGTGCCGCAGGACTATCATTAAATACCGTTGCGCGTGCCATGTCGCCCTGCTCAAGGCGGACGCATTGGCCTTGTTTTAAATCAATGGCGGGGAAAATAATCACGGGCGCCACGCCAAAAAATTGCCAATCAGGCGCAACCCCGCCGCTTGACTTTTTTCGGGGTGAAACTGCGTCCCGAAAATATTATCGCGCGCCATGGCCGCGATAATCGGCTCGCCATAATCGGTGGTTGCTGCGATATCACGCGTCTGCACGGTCGCAACTTCCGCAGCAAATCCGTGGACAAAATACATATCCGCCCCCTCAAGCCCTGCTAAAACAGGGTGGTCTTGCGCGCACGTTAAATCATTCCACCCCATATGCGGCACTTTAAGCGGTGCTTTAGCCGCAAGCGCGCGCACATGCGCGTCCATCCAACCAAGCCCGTCATAGTCGCCGCGCTCGTGACCCTGCTGACACATAAGCTGCATGCCGACACAAATGCCTAAAAACGGCTGGCCTTGGTGCAAAACCCGCTCGTTCAAAGCATCGACCATGCCATCAATCGCCCTTAGCCCATCCGCACAATCGCCAAAAGCGCCAACACCCGGCAAAACAATATGCCCCGCCTCCAACACATCTTGCGGGGTTTTTGTCACCATGACGGGGCGGGTTTCAGCCATATGCGCAAAGGCTTTTTCAGCCGAGCGCAAATTGCCCGACCCACAATCGATAATGGCAATGCTCTGGCTCATCGATTAGCTGCCCAACACGCCCTTGGTTGATGGCACCGCATCGGCTTTGCGCGGGTCAATCTCGATGGCTTGGCGCAAGGCACGCGCCAAAGCCTTAAAACAGCTTTCGACAATATGGTGATTATTTTCCCCATAGAGATTTTCAACATGCAGAGTAATGCCTGCCGCTTGGGCAAAGGCTTGAAACCATTCTTTGAACAATTCTGTGTCCATATCGCCGAGCTTTGGTTTGGTAAACGCAACTTGCCAAATAAGGTAAGGCCGCTGCGACACATCGAGCGACACGCGCGAGCATGTCTCGTCCATCGGAATCGTCGCCGTGCCGTAGCGGGCGATGCCTTTAAAGTCACCCAAAGCTTCGCGCACCGCTTCGCCCAACACAATGCCTGTGTCTTCCGTCGTGTGGTGAAAGTCGATGTGCAAATCGCCCTTGGCTTGCACATCTATATCAATCAATGAGTGGCGCGATAATTGCTCTAGCATATGGTCGAGAAAGCCAATCCCTGTGCTAATATTATACGCACCGCTGCCGTCGAGATTGACCGCGACTTTAATCTCGGTCTCTTTAGTGGTGCGCGCGCTGTTGGCGGTGCGGGGGGATATCGGTTTTGACTTTGCCATGCGGGGGACGTCCTTCTTTATTGTCTTGGTTCTTTGTATCAAAAACCGCGCCATTTTCAAACATTTAGCGCATCACTTAGATTTCGTGCGCCTCGTGTGCCGACGCAGCCGCAGATAAAACGCGCCCGCGCCGCCATGCTGGGCGGCGGCTTGCGCATATTCAACCACATAGGCCGACAAAGGCGGCGCGCTCAACCATTGCGGCAGATGCGTACGCAAAATACCTTCGCCGTGCTTGCCCTTACCAGTGATGACCAAAACCCATGTTTTTTGCAGCTCATGGCTTTGTGCGACAAACCTTATCAACGCCGCGCGCGCCTTGTCAGCCGTCATGCCGTGCATATCAAGGCGGCCTTCAATCTCGAGTGTGCCGCGTCCCAAGCGGCGACGCGCTTTAGGTTCAATATCGGGGCGGGGCAGAAAGGCGGTACGCGGGCTTCGCGCCGCTTGTGTATTGACTTGTGGGGCTACATGTGGCGGGGTTGTCTCGCCCTTATTTGTCATGCTCTTATTTTTTGGGTTTTTAACTGCACCCTCGCGCCGCGTGCGTTTTTTAGGGTCGAGAGGTTTTGTTTGTGCGGTTACTTTGCGCCACGCGGCCCTATCATCATTCGGGCCATCATTATTATCTTTTTGCGAAGCCACGCGCTCTTCATGCCCCTTGCGTCGCCACCAATTGCCAGCTCGGGTCAGCCGCTTTGAGGGGGCGCTCAAACGTCCAGACATCATTCACCGTCGCCGCGTCGGGTAAATCATCCTCATCAACCACCATCTCTAACGGACAAGTCAGCGAGATAAGCTCGGCGCGAAAGCTCACATCTAACTGCACATGATTATTGTCAACCCGCGCATCATCCAATATAGGCCGCTCAAGCCGCACAACCCGCGTGACCAGCCGTTGCCCATCTGCTTGGCGTGCCGCAATCGCGGCCTCAAAACTCGCCAGCACATCCGCGCCTAAAAACGCACGCACATCAGCCAAATCGCCACGCGCAAAAGCCGTTAATATCATTTCATAAGCACGCGCCCCGCCTTGTAAAAACGCCGCCTCGTCAAAATCTGGCTCTACCTCGCGCAAATACGCCACGCCCCGTCCGCCTATATCACTATCCGCTTGTTTGGCTTCTTGTGCAGCCTCTTGTTGGATGGGGGGGTGCACGGGCGTTTGGATGGGGTCTGACGGGTCGTTATTTTTGGTCTCAAAAGCATCGCGATTGAGCCGATAGGGGTCGCGCCGCTTGCTCGATTTATCGCCATCATTGCGCGTGCCAAGCACTGAGCGCAATTTAAGGCCAACCAAAACAGCAATGACCAATAAAATAAGATTGAGCGGATCCATGAAAGCCCCTTTAATTTCATGCCAATGAAGATTATCTATATGGCATCACTCTATATATGTCATGACTATGGCGGGTTTTTTCAAAAATGCAACTTGACAGGATAAAGGAGGCAGCATGGCGAGCATTTTATTAGCTCTTCTCATTATCGTGCCGATAATCGAGATTTACCTGTTCATCGAAATTGGCGGGGCTATCGGTGCGGGCTGGACGATTTTGCTGATACTCGCCACGGCCATTATCGGCATGGCGACCATGCGCGCCCAAGGCATGGCCACATTGGCCGAAGCACAAGCGGCACAAGCACGGGGACGCGCCCCGCTTGCGGCGGTCGGCCATGGCGTTCTTATTCTGCTTGGCGGGGCGCTGCTGCTCACGCCTGGGTTTTTTACCGATGCGCTCGGCTTCACGCTTATGCTGCGCTGGGTGCGGGGGTTTGTCTTGGAAACGGTTTTGGCGCTGTTTATCCCGCAATTTATGCATGGGGTTAAGGGTTTTGGCGGGTTTCAGGGCGGCGCAGAGGCAAAGCGTGCCGCACAAGACACCCCCCTCGCCGATATTATCGAGGGTGATTTTCGGGTTGAAGATGACGAGACTGAAAGAGGGGATGAAAAATAAGCCGAAAAATAGACACGCTCTATTGCAAATTAGGCCTATGCGACAGCGAAAAAATCGCTAAATTAGCGAAAACCAAAACTTAAGGAGGGCATTATGGCCGATAAGAAACAGAAAAAAGACACAAAAAAGTCAAGCGACACAAAAGAGGAAACAACGAACGGCGCACAAGATGTCGAACAAGCCGCTCCGCAAGATGCTCAACAAGGGCCGGGTTTGCAAATCATGGTGCAATATATCCGTGACTTGTCGTTTGAAAATCCGGGCGCGCCAAATGTCGGGACGAACCAGAACGCAGCGATTAACGTCAGCGCCAATGTCGGGGCGCGCAAGCTTTCCGACACAGATTATGAGGTTGGCCTTAAGTTTCGCATCGAAGCCAAAAACCAAGCCGAAGCCGACGCGGACAAAGCGAAAGACGGCGACACAAAAGAAGGAGACGCAAAAGAGGGAAGCGAAGAAACCGTCCAATTCATCGCTGAGCTTGAATATTGCGGCATTTTCCGCCTGCTAAACGTGCCAGAAAACGATGTGAAGCCAGTTCTGCTCATCGAAGGGCCGCGCCAGCTTTTCCCATTTGCACGGCGCATCTTAGCTGATGCCACCCGCGATGGGGGCTACCCGCCCATTATGCTCGACCCTATCGATTTTCTCGCGCTGTATCGGCAAAAAGAAGCGGCGGATGCAAACACGGATATCGACACCGAAGCCATCAGCTAGCCGTCGCCCTCAGCTAGCCATACGGCGCGGTGCGGCAGGTCTTGTAAGAACTCTAGATGCGCCGCGCGCTCGGCCGATGTCACACGCGGTGGCAATTCGTTAGGCCGCTTTTGACGGGTGCGGGGCACAGGGGCTGGTGCTTCTGGTGTCGCCGCCTTCACTTGCCCCTCAGAAGATGAAGCGGTCGGGGCAGCGGGCTTGTTCGCAAACACCAAGTCTGGCTGGCGGCCACCCGATAATTCCAAATACACCTCGGCCAATAATTCGCTATCCAATAAAGCACCGTGCAGCGTGCGGCCTGTGTTGTCGACACCGAAGCGGCGGCAGAGCGCGTCGAGACTGGCGGGCGCGCCGGGGAATTTCTGCCGCGCTAAGGCCAGCGTGTCGATGATTTTATGGTCGCGCAAATCATCGCGCCCACAGGCGATGAGCTCGGCATTGATAAACCCCATATCGAAGCTGGCATTATGGGCGATGAGCGGCGCATCGCCAATAAACGCCAAAAACGCATCCGCCACGTCAGCAAACAAAGGCTTGTCGGCCAAAAAGGCGCTCGATAATCCGTGGATGGCTTCTGCTGCCGCTGACATATCGCGCTCAGGGTTGAGATAGACATGAAACGTCTCGCCGCTTGGCAGGCGGTTGACCAATTCGAGGCAGCCGATTTCGACCACGCGGTCGCCTTTATCGGGCGACAGGCCAGTGGTTTCAGTGTCGAAAACAATCTCGCGCAAAACTATTTGCCCTCTTTTTGTGCCGCCTCGAAGCGGCTTTTGCGCGCCGCATAAGCGGTCGCATCGCGGCCTTTAATCTGGCCTAAAATAGCACGCACTTGGGTCTGTGCGTCTTCGATAGATATCGAACTGTCCACAATAAAATCAGCCCGCGCGCGCTTGTCTTTATCGGACACTTGCTTGGCAAGAATATCGTTAAAGCGCGCCTCGCTCATGCCGGGGCGTGCCAAGACACGTTCGCGCTGCAGCGCAAAAGGGGCGGACACCACGACCACACAATCGACAAAATCTTGCCCGCCCGTTTCAAATAAAAGCGGGATATCAAGCAAGACGCACGGCACACGCGCTACCTCTTGCGCAGCTAAAAATTGCATTTGCGTGTCCCCTGCAAGCGGATGCACAATCGCCTCCAAAGCTTTTAGTTTAGCGGTGTCTTTCAGCACCACTTGGCCGAGAACATCGCGGTCAACCGCACCATCGACAATCGCCGCAGGCACAAGTGCTGCAATCGGGTCGATGGCCGCACCGCCTTTTTCATATAGCGCATGAACCGCCGCATCAGCGTCATAGCGCGGCACGCCTTCGGCTTCGAACAGCTGCGCGGTTTGCGTCTTGCCCATGCCAATTGAGCCGGTCAATCCAATGAGATACATGCAAGACACCTTTCCGTTATTTATTTAAATCTGCCAAAAGTGCTGCGCGCAATTCTGCATCCACAGACGGGCGCACGCCAAACCATGTGTCAAACGACAACGCCGCTTGGTGCATCAACATGCCTAGCCCATCAATCGCCACCAGTCCTTTGGCCGCCGCGCGTTTGAGCAAATCGGTCTCGAGCGGCGTGTACACAATATCGCTCACCACCGCGCCTGCCGCCAGATTATCTAAGCCCATATCAAGGGGCGGGGCATCGTGCATGCCGAGGCGCGTTGTGTTGACCACAAGCCCACAGCCTTCAGCTAACGCGGCTCGCGCCTCCCATGGTTCGATATGCAGACGCGCATCGCATAAAGGTTTTAACAAATCGGCATGGGACTCGGTGCGATTGGTGAGGCGAATATGCGGCACGCCAGCCGCATATAGCGCGACCAAAATAGCCCGCGCCGCCCCCCCTGCACCCAATATCAGAGCCGGTTGATGGCGCCACTCATCGGACGGTGCGCCCGCCTCAAGGCTTGCAATAAAGCCGCCGCCATCGGTATTGCTGCCGTGCATCTGACTATTGCGAAATGTGATGGTGTTCACCGCCCCCAGTTTTTCGGCGGTGCTATCGAGCGTGTCCATCGCCGCAAAAGCGTTTTGCTTGTGCGGTATCGTCACATTCGCCCCGACAAAACCCTGTTCGGCAAGTCCCTCGAGATGTGTGCGAAAATCATCGGCGGGATCAATCGGGCAGCGTTCATAATGCGCTGCGATATTATGCGCCGCCAGCCAGCGATTATGGATAAGCGGCGAGCGCGAATGGTCGACCGGCCAGCCAATAATTCCCACTTTCATCTGGTCTGGCATCATGACATCAACCCGCCATGCAGACGCAGAGCTTGCAGCAAAGGCAAGAGGGGCAGCCCCAGCGTGGCAAAATAGTCGCCCTCAATCGCGTCGAATAAATGCGCCCCTAAACCTTCCAACTGATACCCCCCGACCGAAGCCAGAATGCCCTCGCCCGCCGCGGCCAGATAAGCATCGAGAAAAGCGTCAGAAACGTCGCGCATCACAAGACCAACGCTTTGATGGTGCGTCCATAGAGTTTGCCCGTTTTCAACCAGCACCACGCCGCCAATCAAATAATGCGTTTGGCCGCGAAACTTTTTAAGGTTCGCTTTTGCCTCGGCCATATCGCGTGGCTTGTCGTAGAGTGCGCCATCGCATTGCAAAATCTGGTCAGCACCGATAATCAAACCATCCGCAGTCACAGCTTGCGCTTTCGCTTCGGCCAGTGCGACCGCCAGCGTCGCCGCATCGCCTTTATGGCTGGCTTTTACCGCATCCTCATCCACCCCCGACGGCACCATGTCGAAACCCAAACCAGCATTGGTTAAAATCTGCGCGCGAATCTGGCTTTGCGAGGCGAGGGTCAGTTTTTTGGTCAGCTGCATAAGTCTCTCTTTATATATGCGTGATTAGGGGCGCGCATCGCGGGCTTTTTCATGGTCTTGATACAGATTTAAAATGGCACTCGCAATTTCTTCAACCGAGCGGCGTGCGACATCCACCACCGGCCATTGTTGGCGCGCAAATAGCCGCCGCGCTTCGGCAATTTCAGCGCGAATAAGCTCAGGGTCAATATATTCTGTCGCGCTTTCTTCATTGAGCGATAACAGGCGGTTGCGCCGAATAGCGCGCAAGCGCTCTGGGCTATTAATCAGCCCCACAATCAACGGGTGTTCGGCTTCGAGCAACTCATTTGGCGGGTCAACGCCCGGCACAAGCGGCACATTGGCAGCTTTAAATCCACGGTTTGCCAGATAAATACAAGTGGGCGTTTTCGAGGTGCGGCTCACGCCTGCCAAGATAATATCCGCCTTGTTCAAATCATTTTGGCTTTGTCCATCATCGTGTTGGATGGTGTAATTCAGCGCGTGAATGCGTTGGAAATAATCCGTATCCATCGTGTGCTGACTGCCCGGCTTGCCGCTAACCTGCACATTCAGATAGGGCGCTAAATGGGTCACAAAAGGGTCAAGCACCGAAAGACACGGCACGCTTAGCCCCGCGCACACCTCGTGCAGCGCGGCGCGCAAGTCCTCATCCAAAATAGAATACATCACGGGGCCCGGATGCTCTTTCAGCTCAGCGAGCGCACGCGCCAGAGCTTTTTTGCCCCGCACAAGCCCATAAATATGTTCCACGGGCTGGGCATCGACAAATTGTGCGCACACCGCCCGTGCCACCGCCTGAATGGTTTCGCCCGTGCTGTCCGATATAAGATGTAAGTGAAAATACTTCACGACCGATGCGCCTTTCTATGCGACGTGTGGATAATGTGCATAAAGAGGATAAGTCGCACCGCAGGACAAGCCAAGAAATTTTGTCCCCATATTTCATTTTTCATACCTCTATTTAAGCGGGTTTATTAAATCACCTTCTGTGTTTGGGGATAATGGGGATAGACATGAAAATGTGGAACCCGTGGGGTTATCCCCGCTATACACATAATTCACACAGCTTAAAGAAACCCTATTTTTAAAGCTATGCAAAGCTTTTGGTATATTATGTGTATAATTTTGTTTTATCCTTAGTCTTCACATAATCCCCATGTGCATGGGTTTCTGGGGATGAAACCACGTGGGACACCATAATCCACAGCACCCGCGTGTACCAACAACAGCTACATCCTGTTATTTATTAATATAGAAAAACAAGATATGAAAAAACATGCAAACGAAACCTTTCCTCCAAACGCTATCTGGGTCACCACCTAAAACACCACCAATATGGCTGATGCGTCAAGCGGGACGCTATTTGCCCGAATATCAAGCGGTGCGCGCGCAAGCGGGTGGCTTTTTAGACTTATGTTACAATCCCGCATTGGCCGAAGAAGTGAGCTTGCAGCCCATTCGTCGTTTTGGGTTTGATGCGGCGATTTTATTTGCTGATATTTTATTGATACCCGATGCGCTCGGCCAAAGGGTTTGGTTTGAGGAAGGCGAAGGCCCGCGCCTTGAGCCGATAAACTCTGCGCGCGATCTATCCATGCTAAATGTGAAGGCGCATTTATCGCCAGTTATCGAGACGGTGTCGCGGCTGTCGCGCTCATTGCCCGACGAGACGACGCTTATCGGCTTTGCGGGCGCGCCGTGGACGGTTGCGACATATATGGTGGCGGGACATGGGACACCTGACCAAGCGCCTGCGCGTGATTTAGCAACCCGCGACCCTGAGGCGTTTCAATCGATTATCGATATGATTGTCGCAGCAAGCATTGATTATCTGGCAGCGCAAGTCGAGGCGGGTGCTGAGGTGCTGCAATTATTTGAAAGCTGGGCGGCAGCCCTTGAGGGCGAAGCGTTTGAGCGTTGGTGTATCGCACCGGTGGCGCAGATTATTAAAGGCCTGCGCACGCGGGGGATAGCCGTGCCGATTATTGGGTTTCCGCGCGGCGCCAATTACGATATGGGGGTTTATGTAAAGCAAACCGAATGTCAAATCTTAGGGGTAGATACACATGCCGAACGTAAGACAATCGCCAAAACCGTGCCGTCTGATATTGTGCTGCAAGGCAATCTCGACCCGCATGTTTTGGTGGAAGGCGGTGCAAAAATGCGCGACGCTGTCGCCAGCATTCTGGATGATTTTGCAGGACGGCGTTTTATTTTTAATCTGGGGCATGGCATTGTGCCGCAAACACCGCCCGCGCATGTACGCGATTTAGTCGCTCTTGTGCGCGGCGCGTGAAGGGGTTCGAGGAAAAGAGATGAGCATGTTGCGTGATTTTCTAGCTGATATTTACCCTTGGCTTTTGGCTTTTCATATTATTTTTGTGATGTTCTGGATGGCGGGTCTGTATTATTTGCCGCGGCTGTTTGTGTATCACGCAGAGGCGATGGAAAACGCCACCCCTTGTCAGGTTTTTGAAGTGATGGAAAAAAAACTATACGACATCATTATGACGCCTGCCATGGCGGTGGCATGGATTTTGGGTCTCTGCTTGATGGCGCGCACTGGGTTCTGGGAAAGTGCCACGGTTTGGCTGAACGCGAAACTATGGCTCGTGTCTGCTTTGACCGCCTATCATGGGTTTTTGGGCAGCATCCGAAAAAAATTCCTGACAGGCGTTTTGCCGTGGCCGTCGCGGTTTTTTAGGCTTATCAATGAAATCCCGCCGATTTTAACGATTATTATCGTGATTTTGGTCGTGGTGAAGCCGTTTTAGGCCGCCCCACTTGTGAAATGTAAACTTTTCTTGTATAGTGGAACTTCCTCTTGCCGATGGCGATACGCGATGCCTATTGCGTGTGCGTTTCATGACCATTTGGCGCACCCCACTTTATTCACACCCCTAAACATACACCTCTTAAACATACATCCCCTATGGACAAGATATGGAACACACAAGACTTCAAGAGCTGAAAAGCAAATCACCCACCGAGCTGCTCGCCTTTGCGGAGCAGCACAATATCGAAAACGCATCGACCATGTTGAAGCAGGATATGCTGTTTGCTATTTTGAAAAAACTGGCCGAAGACGACATCACGATTATTGGCGAGGGCGTGGTTGAGGTGCTGCAGGATGGGTTTGGGTTTTTGCGCTCGCCCGATGCGAATTATCTGCCCGGCCCTGACGATATTTATGTAAGCCCGAGCCAGATACGTCGCTTTTCATTGCGCACAGGCGATACGGTTGAAGGCGAGATTCGCAGCCCGAAAGATGGCGAGCGGTATTTTGCACTGCTCAAGCTCAATAAAATTAATTTTGAAGACCCAGAAAAAGCCCGCCAAAAAGTTCACTTTGATAATCTGACGCCGCTTTATCCAGATGTTGCTTTGCGCATGGAAGCCGACGACCCGACACGCAAAGACCCGTCATCGCGGATTATTGATATTGTCGCCCCGATGGGCAAAGGCCAGCGCGCGCTGATTGTCGCCCCGCCGCGCACAGGCAAAACGGTGCTGATGCAAAACATCGCCAAATCTATTTCGGCCAATCATCCTGAATGTTATTTGATTGTGCTGCTGATTGATGAGCGTCCCGAAGAAGTCACCGACATGCAGCGCTCGGTGCATGGCGAGGTTGTGTCGTCGACATTTGACGAGCCGGCCTCGCGCCATGTGCAGGTGGCGGAAATGGTTATCGAGAAATCCAAACGCTTGGTCGAACATGGCCGCGATGTGGTTATTTTGCTGGATAGCGTGACCCGTCTGGGGCGTGCTTATAACACGGTCGTGCCAAGCTCTGGCAAAGTGCTGACGGGCGGTGTGGATGCAAATGCTTTGCAGCGTCCGAAGCGGTTTTTTGGCGCAGCCCGCAATATCGAAGAGGGCGGCTCGCTGACCATTATCTCGACGGCGTTGGTTGAAACCGGCTCGCGCATGGATGAGGTTATTTTTGAAGAGTTTAAAGGCACTGGCAATTCTGAGATTGTGCTGGACCGAAAGATTTCCGACAAGCGCGTCTTCCCCGCCATCGACATTATGAAATCGGGAACGCGCAAAGAAGAGCTACTGGTGGATGCGGGCGATTTGGCCAAGATTTATGTGCTGCGGCGCATCCTAAACCCCATGGGCGCGGTCGATGCCGCCGAGTTTCTTATCGACAAGCTGAAGAACACGAAAGACAATGCTGAGTTTTTCGACTCCATGAACACCTAATTTTACTGCAAATTGGCCTCGAACAAAGCAAGCGTGCGCTGATGCGCGAGCGTGGCCGCCTCGTCATCATGGTGCATGCCGCTATTGCGCGCAAATCCATGGTCTTTGCCCGCATAAATATGGGTTTGCGCAAATGCGTGTCCCGTAAACCCATGCACGATAGCGTCTTGGGCGGGCTTTGGCACAAACTCATCATTACCCGCAATATGCAAAAGCGTCGGGGCGGTCATGCTCGTGGCTTCGTCGAGTGCGTCTTGAATGCCGACGCCATAATATGAGGCATGCGCGTTGCCATCGGTGCGGCAGGCAGCCAGATAAACCATCCGCCCGCCGAGGCAAAATCCGATAGTGCCGACTTTCGCAACGCCCTCGGCGCGCAAATAATCAATCGTTGTTTGAATATCGCCAACGCCCAAATCGGCATCATACGACCCCATCAAATCAAACGCTTGTTGCATCTCATCGTCGGACGGGTCGGTAAACGCGATATTGCGCGTCTGCCGCCAGAATAAATCGGGCGCTAAAGCGATATAGCCTTCGCTGGCCAGCCAGTCGGCGATGCTTTTAATGTCGTCATTAACCCCAAAGATTTCTTGAATCACCACAACGCCGCCTTTGGCGCGGGCGGGCGGGCGTGCGATATAAGCGTCAAAATACGTGTCTGCGACAGGCAGTTGAACCATCTCGCCTTTATATTCTTGTGTCATGCTGTGTTCTCCTTTTTGCCGATAGTTTGGCGTTCTATCACCAGCGCGTCAAGCTGTGCGGCAAGGGCGGCACTTTGCGTGATGGGGGCGCGGCACTGGTGGCCAAGGCAAATATAGGCGGTGGGCTGGCCGCCTATCTGCGTTTTGCCAAAGGCGGGGTGCGTGGGCGGCAGGCTTTTGTCATCAGGCGCGATGGTGATGATGCAGCGGGCAAAGATTTTGTGCTGCTGTGCGGTGCGGGCGAGCTCTTTGGTTGCGCTCGTCTCGCTGCCGATAATGACGATAGATAAAGGGTGCATGCCGAGCTGATAGCTTGCTAGCAGCGCGGTCATCGACGGATATTGCGACGTTAAATGACCCGACAGCGCGTGGAACAGCTCGGCGGCGTGTGCTTGATATTGCGGCTTGCCGCTCACGATGGCGAGATTGCTGAACAGCGTGTGGATGGCTGCATTGGCCGAGGGCATGGCATTGTCTTGGGTGGGGCGATTATTGACCAATATATGCGCGTCATTCTCATCTCTTGGGTTGCTTAAATAGCCGCCGCGCTGCGTGTCTAAAAACGCGGTGTGCAGCGTGTCGGCGCAGTGTTCTGCATAGGCCAGATAATCTGGCGTACCAGTGGCTTGATACAGCGCACACGCTGCTTGTCCCATAAAGGCGTAATCGGTGGATAGCGAGATATCCAAGACCTTTCCATCGCGCGCGCTATGACGTAATTTATTTTGCGCATCGGTGAGGGTGTGTCGTGCGGCCAGAAATGCCGTCTCGGCCATATCGCACCAATCGCTGCGCGCGAACACTTGGGCGGCCTCGCACAGAGCTGTGACCATCATGGCGTTCCAATCGGCCAGAATTTTATCATCACGCGCAGGGCGTGCGCGCGCGTTGCGCACCGCTAAAAGTTTTTCGCGTAAAGCTGCCAATTCGGTTTGCGGCGCATTGTCTTGTGCCAGTAGATTGGGGATATTGCGCCCCTCAAAATTGCCCGCCGCGGTGATGTCATACACCGCGCAAAAGGTGGGCGCGGCATCGCCCAAAGCGGCCTCAACTTCAGCTAGAGACCAGACGTAGAACTTGCCTTCCTCGCCTTGCGTATCGGCATCGAGGCTGGTGGCAAAAGCCCCATTTGGCAGGCACATCTCGGCGTGCAGCCAATCGATGGTCTCGCTGATGCGGGCTGCAAATAATGGCTCTTTTGTATCGCGCCAGCTTTGCGTGAGCAGGCTGATGATGAGCGCGTTGTCGTACAGCATTTTTTCAAAATGCGGCACCAGCCAATCGGCATCGACGCTATAGCGTGCAAAGCCACCGCGCAAGTGATCGTAAATGCCGCCCTGACAGATTTTTCGCAACGTCACCAGCACGGCCTCGCGCGCGCCCGCGTCCCCATTAAGCTGTGCGTGTTGCCAGAGAAATTGATACAGAAAGGGTTGCGGAAACTTGGGCGCACCCTCCAGCCCTCCCTTGGTGAGGTCGATATGCGCGCCAAGCGTTTGGGCAGCGCGGGTCGGCAAATCTTCGGGCATATCACCCCGCGCATCGGCGGTGGCACGCGCCTTTAAACCATTGCTGAGGGCGGTGGCGTTTTTTTCGATTCTGTCGGGGTCGTCGCGCCAGAGGCGGGCGATTTCGGAGAGAATCTGCACAAAGCCAGGGCGACCATATTGCGGGGTTTTGGGAAAATACGTGCCGCCCCAAAAGGGCTTGGCATCGCCATCGAGGCACATGGTCAAAGGCCAGCCGCCTTGTTCGCCCATCATGGAAAGGGCTGTCATATAGATTTCATCAAGGTCGGGGCGCTCTTCCTTGTCGAGTTTGATGCAGACAAAATTATCGTTCATGAGGGCGGCCACCTCGTCATCTTCGAAACTTTCATGCGCCATCACATGACACCAGTGACACGCCGCATAGCCAATCGACAAAAGGATAGGCACGTTGCGCCGCTTTGCTTCGCCAAACGCATCATCGTCCCATGGCTGCCAATGCACGGGATTGTCTTTGTGTTGCAGCAAATACGGGCTGGTCGCCTCGTCGAGACGATTGCGGGCAAAGCGGTTTTGGTTGAACTCATCTGTCATCTCATGCCAGTTTAGCGATGATTTGCTCATTACAAAACAGGAGATGGGGTGACGCAAGACGCGACTATTTTTGCTTTATCGACGGGTGCGGGGCGTGCGGCTTTGGCGGTGATACGCCTGAGCGGGTCGTCGGTTGACCGCGCGCTCAAGGCGTTGGGTGTGGACGCGTTGCCTGTGCCGCGCCAAGCGGCTTTGCGCAAATTATATCACCCCACCTCGGGCGATTTGTTGGATGAGGGATTGGTGCTGCGGTTTTGCGCACCGCATAGTTTTACCGGCGAAGACATGGCCGAGCTGCATGTGCATGGTGGGGTTGCGGTGACGGGCTCGATTTTGAGCGCGCTGGCTGGGCTTGATTTTTGCACCCCTGCCGAGGCGGGCGATTTCACGCGCCGTGCGGTGCTAAACGGCAAGCTCGATTTGACGGGCGCAGAAGCGATTGCTGATTTGATTGATGCGGAAGGCGGTGCGCAACAGGCGCAAGCTTTGCGGCAAATGAGCGGGCAGCTGCGCGATGTGATGGAGGGTTGGCGCGATGCGCTGAAAACAATATTGGCGCATGTCGAAGCAGACATTGAGTTTGCCGATGAGGATTTGCCGGGCGGATTAGGCCAAAATGCTTTAGCAGGCGTGCCAGATATGGTGGTGGCGATGCGAGACGCGCTCAAAGACCGCCGTGGCTTGCGCTTGCGCGACGGCGTGCGGATAGCTTTATTAGGCCCGCCAAACGCTGGAAAATCGAGCGTTCTCAATATGTTGGCAGGAAAATCGGCGGCGATTGTCTCGGCGCGGGCTGGTACAACACGCGATGTTATCGAGGTCGGCATGGTGATGGACGGCATTCCGATTACGCTGGTGGATACGGCGGGGTTGCGCGCGGCGAAAGATGATATTGAGCGCGAGGGCGTGCGCCGTGCGGTGCTGCAGGCCGAGGAAGCTGATATTCGGGTTTTGGTGGTCTCGCCTGATACGGCAAAAGATGCGGCGGGATTGCAAAAAGCGTTGGATATGGTGACTATTTCGGGCGAACACCCCGATGTAACAATTTGTAACAAAGCTGATTTGGGCGCACTGACGCTTGGGGAGGAATTCGGGCAAACATGTGCGATTTGTGCTTTATCTGGGCAGGGCGAAGCGTCGCTACTAGCCGCATTACGGGCGATTCTTGCCGAACGGGCGGGAACGCGAGAGACCTCTATCTTGACGCGCGAAAGGCATCGTTTGGCGTTGGGTGAGGCGACCGACCATTTAGACCGTGCGCTTGGCGCGGCGGATGCGGGCGCGGGGCTAGAACTGGCGGCTGAAGACCTGCGTTTGGCGCAGCGTGCTTTGGGGCGTATCACGGGGCGGTCGATGTGGAGCAATTGCTCGATGTGGTGTTTGCCGATTTTTGTATAGGTAAGTAAAGGCGCGATTGTTTCACGTGAAACACGCGACTTTGAAATGCTTGCCTTGGGATGGCAAGCAAGGTACATATCGCGCCACAGATAGGAAGAAACAGGAAGTGGAATGATGCGTAATACCAACTGGGATGTGATTGTCATTGGCGGTGGCCATGCGGGCTGCGAAGCGGCAGCCGCTGCGGCACGCTTTGGTGCGCGCACCCTATTGGTGACCCATAAGGCTGAAACCATTGGTGAAATGTCCTGCAACCCAGCGATTGGCGGGGTTGGTAAGGGTCATTTGGTGCGCGAGATTGATGCGCTGGATGGGTTGATGGGGCGGGTGGCCGACCAGTCGGGCATCCAGTTTCGTCTGCTCAATCGGCGTAAAGGCCCTGCCGTGCAAGGCCCGCGCACGCAAGCCGACCGTCGGCTGTATCGCGAAGCCATGCAGCGGGCGATTGAAGAGACTGAAAACGTGCATGTGTTGGCACAACCGGTTGACGATGTGTTGGTCGAAGAAGGCCGCGCCTGCGGTGTGGTGACGGGTGCGGGCGAAACCCATCGGGCGGCGGCGGTTGTGCTGACCACGGGGACGTTTTTGGATGGCATTATTCATATTGGTACGGAGCGCATCGCGGCGGGGCGGCATGGCGAAGCACCCGCCATCACCCTGTCGAAACGGCTTTATGGGCTAGCGGCCGAAACCGGTGCGCTGACATTGGGGCGGATGAAAACCGGCACGCCCGCCCGCCTTGATGGGCGCACGATTGACACAAGCCAGCTTGAGCGCAGCCTGCTGATGATAATCCTGTGCCGTTTTCTTTTTTGACCGATAAAATCACCGTGCCGCAGACGGTGTGCTATATCACGCACACGACGCAAGCCACTTTCGATATTATCGAGAAGAATATTTTGCATTCGCCGGTTTACTCAGGCCAGATTGCGGGCGTTGGCCCGCGCTATTGCCCCGCCATTGAAGACAAGGTGGCGCGGTTTCCCGAGCGCAAAACCCATCAGATTTTTCTCGAGCCAGAGGGGCTAGACGACCCGACGGTCTATCCCAATGGCATATCGACTTCGCTGCCTGCGCCGTTGCAAGATACGTTTATTCGCACGATTCCGGGGCTTGAAAATGTCGAGATTATGCGCCCCGGCTATGCCATTGAATATGATTATGTCGACCCGCGCGCCCTCTTGC